>CANCOG010000297.1 GCA_947379685.1 Flavipsychrobacter stenotrophus
ACGGATAAACTCTATCCATTTTTGAGCATTTATCAAGGTAGTATGTCACAGTAAATACATCTTGAAAGCGGACGCCACCCCACTTTACTAACTCTATTTCCAGATGATCAGTATCTGTTGGATATGTATGGCTGTGTCCGCAATAACTACAAGCAATATTTCCAGACGGATAAACTTCCATGAGGACTTTATGTTTGGGAATACTTCTCGCATATATGTAGCATGCTAAATGAGCACGAAATTTTAAATCTCTGGTGCTCAAGCTATATAAAAAGGCATTTGTAACTCTTTCAAGATCGAGAGCTGCCAGCACTTCTTCTAACCATTCATAGAGTCTCTCGTGGGAAATACTTACTTCCATTTAGCGATTCTAAATTTCCCGAAAGTTAGGCAAAATCATTCCGAGGTTCTAAGGTCGTCCAGCTAACCACCGGCAAATACTTGCCACTTCTAACCAGTAATTACTCATACTTCCCCAATTATCTCCAAAAATTTCTGTAGTGCAAGCAGGTCTCTTTTGAATTGGTTCAAAACTTGTCCAGCCGCCCCGACAAAGCTCAATGGACAAATCTATTGAGCTTTCTTATTCTTGACTGCTAACCTATACCAGTGTTTACGGCACAAAGACAGCAATTGATACTGAGCGATGGCAACGACCGTTAATCCTACAACCTGGGCATACATCATTATCGCACGCATGGCGGTGACCAGGCGATTTAACACGCCGCGCTACAAGAAATAACCCTTTTTGCGGTATTTTCATTATGGATATATATGTCCATCGGTCTTTATCTTTGACCTATGAAAAAACTGGTGATCATTGTCTGTGTTCTGTTGCCCATAATCTGTTGCGCCCAGATCGGTTCGTTCAAGCTAGGAGTCGTAGAGGAAATACGCTCTAAGGCGCTATCAGAAGCGAGAACGCTGAATATCTACCTGCCGGAAGGATACTCGGATAAGGATACAGCCAGCTACCCGGTCATATATCTTTTGGATGGTAGTGCTGATGAAGATTTTATACATGTTGCAGGGTTGGTGCAATTCTGCACTTTCCCATGGGTGAACAGGTTGCCAAAATCTATTGTGGTTGGCATTGCCAATACCGCACGGGTGCGCGACATGACCTTTCCAACTACAATAAAGGAAGAGAAAGAAAAATTCCCAGCCAGCGGCGGGTCTGCAAAGTTCATCAGTTTCATTGCAGATGAACTGCAACCCTATATAAGTAAGCGATACCGCACCAATGGTCAAAAGACGATAATTGGCGAATCATTGGCCGGTTTGCTGGCTGTGGAAATGCTTTTTAAGCGGCCGACATTGTTCGATAAGTACATCATCATTAGCCCAAGCCTGTGGTGGGATAATGGATCTTTGCTCAATAGCCGACCGGCAATAACGGATGCCTCCCCCAAAATGAGCATATATATAGGTGTAGGTAAGGAAGGACTTGCACCAAGTGCGCAACCACATGTGATGGAAGTTGACGCCAATGTGCTCGCCGATAAACTAAACGGGCTCAATAATAAGCGAATGAGCGTGTATCTGGACTACATGCCAGATGAGAATCATGCCACCATAGGCCATCAGGCGGTGTACAATGCTTTCAAATGGCTGTATAAAAAGTGAGTGGGAATATGCATTGTTTTAGGATAGAGTTGCCGCCTGAAACCTCTGATAGCTGTCCTGGCTGCTTGATGCAGTCAAGCAGTGTATGAATTTACTTCACGCTTCAAATCAAAGAGAAATCCTAAAATGCAATACCTGATTATTAAATTATTGTTACCATTTCTGTAACTTTAGGGTTGTAATGCCAAAAGAAGTGAAGTGGAGAGAATATATATTGTTTTTTGTTGTCCTTTTGGGGTTCTCAGTGCAGCTGGTAGCTCAGGAGGAGCGAAAAAAGATCAGCTTTGACTTTTATGGTGATACTATTGAGTTCCCTGCCACAGCCACCGCAAGGGTAGCTTTTACTGATACACTTTCAAGCACCAATATTCGTACGTTCTACCAATGTATGGACACCAGCGATTACGGTGCGATGGTGCAGGCAATACTTGCCTACAAGCAAAAGCGCCAACCAGATGATTGGGTATTTTACCAACTCATACGAAGGACGGCACAGGCTATGGCACCGAAAGCAGAAAATTACAATCGATATAGTCTCTATAAGTGGTTCCTGTTGTGTAAGTCGGGGTACGATGCTACGCTCAATATTATAGGCAACCGGCTCCTGATCTATGTGCAGAGCAACGACGATATCTATGACATTCCCTATTTCACGCGCAATGGCAAACATTATATCTGCCTGAACTACCATGACTACAATTATAAGATAGATTTCAGGTCAGGGACATTGCTTAACACAGGTATTTCAGTGCCGGGGGCTGAAAAAGCGTTTTCGTATAAGCTGACACACCTGCCCGACTTCAAGCCCCAGGACTACTGCGAAAAAGAGCTCCGCTTTACGTACCGGGGCACTGACTGTAAACTCAAAGTAAAGGTGAACGAAGAGGTGAAAAAGATGTTTGTCAATTACCCCGTGGTGGACTACCAGTTGTATTTTGACGCGCCGCTCAGCAAAGAAACTTATACTTCGCTACTCACACAGCTGAAAGAAAATACGCAAAAAATGAGTGTTGAGCAGGGGGTAGAATACTTGATGGATTTTACCCGTTATGCTTTTGTATACCAGGCCGATAGTGAGAATTTCGGCAGGGAAAAGCACATGTTACCCGAGCAGACACTGCTGTATGAGAAAAGCGATTGCGCCGACAGGGCATCCCTTTTTTATTGCCTCGTGAAAGAACTCTACCACCTGCCTATGATCGTTGTTTCGTTCCCCCACCACCTCACGATAGCTGTTAAATTCGACAAGCCGGTGGGTGTACCCATAGTTTTTAATGGCGATGCCTACTCCGTTTGCGAGCCTACTCCCCAAACCGAAGACCTCCCACTGGGAAAGCTCTCAAAAGACCTTGCTTCTGTAGCGTACCAGGTGGTGTATGCGTATACGCCGCAGGTAAGGTGAGGTAAGCGAAGGCTTTATGAAGCGCTGTTTTACCAAGTCTCAAGGGTTAAGAAAAGACAGGTTTACTGTAATGATGGTCCTCTAAAAACCCTCTTAAACTTGTAACTCCAAAATGAAGTTAGCGTGAATGCTGTAGCCCGCTCTGGCTTATTCAGCCGAGATGAAAAAGTCTCCGGTTCGGATATTCTCTTTCAGACTTAAGTTAGAGTGAAAAAAACAAAGAGATGGGCGATGCGATTTTTGCATATTTCAACGCAAACTTAATTGCATTTTTTTGGTCAATCTACGTAAATTGAATTTGAAATTTGTAAATTGATCCCTTTACCTTGATCTGCCATTATGAAAGACTATCACAAAATATTGCTTCTGTTGGAAGAATTATTGAGGAGGGCTGGCGATACTCATTGGCAAAAGCACATTGCGCAAGACATAAAAGAATGGGAAACCAGAGGATATACCAGGTGCTTTAGGGGGCATTTTGGTGGCATGGGTTCTATCAATGATATGTCCGTCGCACCTCTGGAAGGAATAGGGAACTGGTCAAATAATCTCTTCGACATCCTAAAGAGCATGGGGTATGAATTTGCACGCTCCAAGACCATAAATTTTGACTATTCGTATTCTAAAATAGTTAATGGGTCTGTATGTGGTAACTGTTCCTATGCGGAGATTGGTGAGCCTGAAATAGAGTACTTTCTTTCAAGGACTTTCTTGCCGGCCTATATAACATCACTGTTGCCAGGCGAAAATTACTTGTCATTACTTGATGTTGAAGGATTATCAGCATCAAAGCAAGTATGCGCTCTTCGGGATCAAATAATCGCATCAATTGTTAGTAATGGTATTGTTTTTAAATCGAAAATTGAAATTTTTGGAAAGGGTTGCCCGAAGTGTTCGAAATCAGATATTGGTGCGTATCGTTGGAATGTCGTTACTGTGGACTCTATAGCTCATTTAAAAAGGAGCCCCGATAATTTACGCGTTAAGGCAGATGGGCCTTCATGGTGGCGCAAGTTCTTTTTTGGAGAAAGGTAAAAGTTCGAAGCCTGTCGAGCAATCAAATCTCTCGTATAATAGAGCCATCTTCACTTTTCATGACGGTACCATCGGTGGCAACAACCTCGTGAACATTTCGCCCTAATAGACAATGAGTATTGCTGGACTATCACTATGTTCTACATGATGAGAATGTATATCTCTACAAAAAGGACACAGCTTAATTTGTTCTTTGCCTTTGTCTCTCAATACGACAGCAAGGGGTACGCCGTTTAGTATTTCATAGTTACTCAATTCGTTGTACATAATTGTGGTAGAAGGGTTTGCTTCCAGTTATAAAGATAGCGCACTTTCAATCACTCCCACACCCCATTCATCTCAGTCAAAATAATGGGTTTCCCGTCGGTAACTACAATGGTATGTTCATGTTGGGCCATAAAGCCGCCATTATTGCCCACCATTGTCCAGCCGTCATTTAGGGTTTGTGCGTAACTTGAGGTTGTTGAAATAAAAGTTTCAATAGCAACAACAGAGTTTTTCTTGAATCTGGTCAGGTTAAAGCGGTCTCTGTAATTGGCAATTTCGCTGGGTTCTTCGTGAAGGCTTCTGCCTATTCCGTGTCCGGTTAGGTTTTTAATTACTTTGTAGCCACGTTTCTTCGCCTCGGTTTCAATCAGGTGTCCTATCTCCGAAATGCGGACACCACCCTTTATGTTATAGATCGCTTTGTGCAAGATCTGCTTGGATGCTTCAATAAGCTTTTGATGTTTGTTAACGTCTTCCCCCAGCACAAATGAACTGCCATTGTCCGACCAAAAGCCATCCAGCTCTGCTGAAACATCTATATTGATCAGGTCACCTTCTTTCAGTATTCTGGTGTCTGAGGGGATACCGTGACAAAATTCATTGTTCACGCTAATGCATGTCCAGCCCGGAAAGCCATAGGTGAGGTATGGTGCAGACTTTGCCCCGAAATCCTCAAGAATTTTTGCGCCATAGGTGTCCAGTTCCTTGGTTGTCATGCCGGGTTGCGCATAGTTTCTCATTTCCCGTAAGGTACAGGCAACAGCTTCACCTGCCTTTTTCATCCCGATCAATTCACTTTCTTTGTTTATGGACATGTTTTTGTCTTTTGCTCTTTTGTTTCAGCTTGCGTCAGATGTTCAAATGTACGCAATAACCTATTGTGGTCCGGCCCGGCTCCTTGGAATTTTTACACGCTTTTTTACATAAATTGCACACTCCTTAACCCATTATTTCCCTTCAAAAACCCCCATAAACTCAATGAAGTTTCTACCCTTGCTAGTGGTATGTCTACTCCTTTTTGGTTGCAATGGCCACAAAGAAAAATCGACGGAGAACGCCTCCCAAAAAGGGTCTACGCTTTCAGATTCTTCTATTTTTGGTCGTTCTCGAAATGCCTCGGCAACCGAAGCGGGTGACACTACTCAGGAAGAGTTGGATGATGAGAACCTGCAATTAGATGAAGCGAACTTGCAAAAGATAGTAGTGTACAGGCGGGATGGTGCAATGTGGATTACCGGAAACATAAGGATGGACTACAGGATTGTTGGCTACGCACAACCAGACACAACCTCAAAAAAAATGATCCTGTTATCGGTTTTTACAAAAGAGGTAGAAGGGAACCCGCTTGGATGCCCGTATGGTTCGTATTATGACTGTCGGGGGGTGAATGACAATGGCCTGGACTTGAAATATGTTGGAGATGCAGGCGAGTTTATTAATGCAAATATTATCGAAAGTAATTCACTAAGCGGTTCTGTGTCCATCAAAGGCGTTGTCTATATCGAAAAGAAATGGGTGGATTTTGAATGAGGTTATTATTGCTGGGCACACTGGATGTCCTTCCATACACCCAACACAATACAACCCCATTTCCTAACTTTATCCCCAAAACCAAAACCATGAAAACAACTTTTATGCCACAGTTGGCCATTCCAAGTGGCGTTTTTGATACAAGCTTTTACACTAATGCTTTTGATGCTACTGAAGAGCTTCGCCACAACAACGATGATGGTTCCTGCCATGTGGTAATGTACAATGTAGATGGTGCAATTTTCCTGATACATGAAGTGACCCAATGGAGCGGAACTATTCTTCCCGACCCGGAGCGGGGCGGCACTGTTACCATCGGGCTTTTTGTGGAAGATGTGCAAGCTACGGTGGACAAGGCAATTAGTGCCGGTGCGAAGCTGGCATCAGCCGTTAAAGATTATGAATACGGCTACCGGCAGGGTAGTATCATAGACCCATTCGGGCATAGGTGGGAAATTCAACGAAAGCTGTAATCATCTTTCGATGGCTGCAGTTTTCGTA
>CANCOG010000298.1 GCA_947379685.1 Flavipsychrobacter stenotrophus
TTAGACCAGAATCTGTCACCTGCAACGGTTTCACAAGCAATAGAACTCCCCGATACAAATTCGGTGCAAACAAATGTGGTGATGTAGTTGGGGATCTTACCCGAAAGAAATGAATCCTGTACAATGATAGTGCCCTTCCCTAATGGTTCGCTATTCAACTTAGTAGAATTTACTTCCTTTCTCCAAAACCGGTCGTTTCGGTAATCGGAAAAATACCCAAAAACGGTGGCGATGTCCTTATTGATGATGGTGGATTGTATAACTGAGACATTCTGCTGCTTGCTGTTCATATTGAAAGGAAACTTCTTTTAATGTTGAAAGCAATTCATGCTCCCATTACTTACACAAAGTTAGCTCCGCCGGCACATTAATTGGTAGTGTGCCGCGCAATAAATCACTGTAAATTAATTTGATCGACGCCTGTAGCCACTCCTCACTACAAACGGACAGGCTTCACGGAAAGGTGAAGCCTGTCATTCAGTAACAATTATAAAGGGAAGTTATTGCACAATCAATTTCTGAACAGCTTTCTCCCCGTCAGCTTTGTTCAAAATGACAAAATAGATACCGTGCTGAATGGAGCTGATATCGAATACAGCGGGAAAATCTATGACCATCCGTTCTGCCACTATTTTCCCGGCAATATCCGCAATGGTGACATACCCTCCCCGGGTGCCGGTAGATGAGACAGTTATCAGATTGTTTGCAGGATTAGGGTAAACTGAGAGGTCGGTTTGTACCGCCGTTACAGGACTTACACCCAGCGGAAATGTCGATGAACCGTATTCAAAGGCGCCAAAGTCAATACCAGAGCCAGAGATACGGCTATTGTAGTCATAGTCGTAATAGGTGCTTGTAATGCCGGTTGTGCTTCCCACATTGATACAGGCTGAGGACGCTAATAACCTGAAGTCAGCAGTAAGGGCACTTTCAGTGACATCAGCTGCGTGTGTAGGTGCAACCATACCGGGATTGACGCCAACCAAATTTGTAGTACTATCGGCAATCAGGTTTGCCATTTGCACATCCACATCCTGGTACAACGGATAATCAGTAGCATTGTGGTCATAGGTAATATCCTGATTAATAAAGCCGGAAAGCGTAGGCCCGCTCCAGGTACTGTCACCATTTGTATTGCCATAAATGATGTTGTTTTTTATGATAGAAGGTAAGCCAACGACTTCGTCAAAAAAGTAAATTCCGGGAGCGCGAGGCGCCTTGTTATTAATAATGTGGTTATTCACAATCACGGCCCCGCCACCTGAAATTTCTATACCTCCACCAACATCACAAGCCTCATTATTGGCGATAATATTGTTCTTGATATTGAACTGTGTTGGTTTGGTAGTGTCGTTGTAAATGCATCGGATTCCTCCCCCTCCTTCAACCCAGCTACATCCAGTAGTTACTGTGTGCTTGTTATTGCAGATAAGGTTACCGGTAATATCTATCTTACCATTGAGGCACAAGATAGCCGCAGTACTGACGCAGGTATTATGGTGTACCTTGTTAGCACTTATAGTGACATGATTGACGAACGAGGTATAATATTCATAGATTGTTACCACCCCCTCGAATGTAGCCGTATTATCATGCAGGTCATTATTATTGAGATCGAGTACCGTACCGTAGCCAAACAATATCCTTGGTGCTACATTCTGATAAACATTGTTGTGATTGACTTTTGATGCTCCTCCCAGAATATTAGAAATATAGAACAAAATATTGGCTGAATAATTGTCATAAATATTGCAATTCGACACCTCGGCAATATCGCCCGGGCCCGACGTTTCTATTGTAAACAAAAAGGAATGTTCGTACGGAAGAGTATTTTTAAAAAGGTTGCAGTTTTTTACCGAAAGACCTCTGCCTATGCCCAGTGCACATATTCTTGCCGGAGTAGTAAAATCAGCCTCTCTGAATTTAGTAAATGAGATATTACAGTACTCCAGGGCTGAGCTATCAGGCCCGCTACCGCTGTACTTTTGAAATTGAAGCCCATGCCAGCATCCTGATGAGGTTGTGGTATCGGCCCAGCCAGTTGTATCATTTACCGTAAAATTGACGTACTGGGTGCTGGTGCCTTTTGCACGTAAACTTCCATAAACTTCGAAGCGGTAAGGTCCCATAAATTTAACCTGAACACCGGGATCAATAACCAGCGATTGGTAGGCATCCACTTTTATGTCATTATGGATCTGGTAAGGCGAACCTGCAAGGGTCCAGTGTCCGGACACTGTGGGGGTTGTAATGCTGGTTGTTGCATTCGCAAAAGTAGCGACACACAGAACCGCAAAAAGTAATGATAACTTTTTCATGATAAAGGGTTTTTGAATAAATGTTAAAATCTATTAACGGCAAATACCGTGCCACTTTTGGGGGTGGATAATTGGATTGTTACTCTATTAGCCGTCGGAGATTAGACGGAAACGACTAAAAAGGTTATGACCTGCCCGACTAGCAATCAGACATCTCGGAATCAATAATTATACCAGAGTTAAACGAAACGCCGGGCGATGTTTTCTAATGGGCAAAGCGGTAAAAGCCAAAGAAGCCGTTCAGTATTTCCAGCAAATAATATAGTCCTGCGATACTGGTCCCAATTGCGATCAATGTATTCATTTTGTATTGACGGCGAAACATTCTATCGGCTTCCAGTTCCAGTTCACTTACTCTACGCGCCTCATTTGTGATAAATCGCTCATCTTCCAGTAATTTACCGTAGCTGCCTTGTTTTTGCAAATCCTTACCCCTCACTATTGTAAGTTGCAAGTTTTCCCCCTTTTGCATTGCGAGGCCATTTTCTGTTAAGAATTTGGCCAATGATTTTGACATATCAACTCCGCCCCAAACTTCCTCAAACTCGGGGTTGTCTACAAACAGCTTTCTATATTCCTCAGGTGGAATATTTTCAATGATCTTTCGCAGATTGAACTCTCCCCGCTCAGGGATTTTGTCTTGTTGCAGTAAGTAATTCAGAAGTTTGATCCGCCTGTCGTCCAGAATATTTGTTTCTACAGCATTTTCCATAAGAAGCGTGTCTTTTGAAATTTATTGGATACTCATTTTTCAAGTGCGAAGTACTTGAAAAGATTGCGGGCAATCGTTTTACAATTTTCGGCATATTGGCTAAGCGTACAGCCTAAGCACTTCAGCGTAATGGGTAAAAAATTATCTTCCTTCTTGATTAAATCTATGCGGATAATTGTGTCCTCCGTTACATGGTCATCCCCGCTCAGATCATCAAAAGTGATTAATGCGAATTCAGGATCGGTTCCCAGAAAAAAGGACCCGATTTCCATCATTCCTTCATGAGTTTTAATGCTGATTTCAATATAATAGTTACTGTCCATTACCGATGTTATGATGCCGTGCTACATTTTTGGATTTGCAAAAAGCCCATGATGCTTTTCAGTTAAGAATAAATTCCTCAGCGTGTCCATTTTACTCATTATTTCTTTCATGTCGAAATTGTGGCTTTCCCATTTTTCCGGAAGAAAATCCGGGGTAATGAAATCATGGAAATACAAACTGTCGTTCCAGTCTGCGTTACCAAAACTCCCCGGAAAAAATGATGGGAATCCGGCAACGAATTGCTTGTTGAAAATATTCATAAGGCTATCGGCATCGGCCAGTTGCTGCCCACCCTTGTTCGAATATGACCACGAATATGTTGAGTCATATCGCATAAGATTCCCGTTGCTATCGTACTGTTTGTTAACCTTCCAGGTGGCCTGGGGTTTATTTTGGTCTGTCTCAGCATTAGTGAATTTATCTTTATTGTCTCTTTTAATTTGCGCATCGCAGCCAGTAATACATAACAACAGAAAGAAAGCAAAAAATGTCCTTTTCATAATTGATCTGTTTAACGGTTTACAATTGGCCATAGATTTTACATTGAACAGGCGGCGTATTGCTACACCGCCTGAACATTCAGGTCAAATCCTCCCGGGTCCTTACTTGATCTCAATTGTGCGGGAAAGCGCCTGGGCACCTTCTGTTTTCGGCAAACTCAAGTGGAGAATACCATCAGTATATTTCGCACTTATGCTGCCTGCGTCAATGGCATCATCAAGATTAAAGCTACGGCTGAATGACCTTTTTTGGTACTCCTTTCGCAGCCAACCTTTTTCTTTAGCTTCATGGCTTTGGCTTTGTTCTTCACTGTGCTCAAAACTTACAGTGAGCAGTTCCTTTTGCAGATTAATTTTGAAATCTTCTTTTTTGAGCCCCGGAGCTACCAACTCCAATTCAAAACTCTTGTCTGTTTCCCTCACGTTTACAGGGACATTTACATTTTGGGATACATTGCTAAAACCCCAAAAATCGTCATCAAATAAGCGGTTTACGTTGTTCTGGAAGATCTTATCGACCAGACCGCTGAAAGTTGATGCTGGCATGTTGCCATTTCCGTTTGTTCTTTTCATTAGCGTGTTCATGTTTTCCTCCTTTTTTTTGAATAGAATAACTGCAAACAGAATGCCAGGCCAAAAAAGCGCGTATTTGACCGGGAAATCTGAAAAATTTTCACAACCGGCTATGACAAATTGAGATATAGAATGACACTTAACAATATTTTAATACATTTGGTCGCGTATTGGTCGGATCAAATATAAAACCATGGGCGGGATGATGATTTATGGGTTGTGAACTGCCAATGCGCATTATCAAAACGGGAAATCTATAAGGTGCGTGGGATCTCTATTAAGGCCGACTGTCAGGGAAGATCAAAAGTATGCAGCACAAAAAAGGCCGCCCCTGAATAAACCGGAACGACCCAAAGCTATTAATATTAATAAAATACTACCTCCTGAAAATCCGGAACAACATAACAATGATACCGATCAGGAATACGAATAAAGAGATCCGGTTCATGCCATGCATCATTTTTGTATTCACATCTCTTGGGGCTTCGGGATTGCGCTTACGGACGTAGAAGTAAGTAAGCACTTGCTGCCAAATACCTTCTTTCATGGTTTTTATGTCTTTTTTATAAAGTTAAGAAAGTTTTGCCGATTTAGCTATATTTGCAGCCCGGTTGAGGGGGATTAGCTCAGCTGGCTAGAGCGCTTGCATGGCATGCAAGAGGTCATCGGTTCGACTCCGTTATCCTCCACAAGCTTTAAATAAAGGGTTTCAGCGAAAGCTGGAACCTTTTGTTTTTTTGTCTGGTTTAAATATTTTGAAACTAAATATTGAATGGTTGGTTAGCTCAACTGGCTAGAGCGTTTGCGCGCCCCGAATGCGTTCAGGGACGAGGCCATCAGTTCGACTCCGTTATCCTGCACTAAAGTTCCGAGAAAGCGGGGCCTTTTGATGTAAGGCAGCTCGCCAAAGGGTCCGAAAGTCTTCGGGAAGACTATCTGTTCGACTCAGTTTATTTCTTCACTAAATCTGTTTTTGACGTCTGCTTTATTGGAAAACTCCTGGATTTCCAAGGGGCGTTTTTATGCCTTTTCCTTTGTTCACTTCTTTGTTACCCCTAAAAAATATCATAACATGGTCTAACGAATACAAATTTAAGCAATGACATAATTCATATTTATGTCAACAAAAATATTGTTAATTTCGTCTTGGGAACTGCCACTTTTCAAGAAAACATTTACGTTTTATTTTTGTTTCGAGGTCATTTAATTGCTTTTTTTGTGATTGGCGTAACCTATATTTTCATATGTAAGTGCATTTTGGTATCTTTACATCAATCACAATAAAACCCATAAATTGTGATCGGCGTATAATAAAATATGCTTTATTTTTTATTTGTGAATATATGCGCTTAAATACAAACATAGCTTCTACTGCGGCTGCCGTTCATGAATGGATTGAGTGCACTTCTCCGGGTACAATATTCTTTTTGCAGGACATATCAGTGGATGGAAGTGAGGCTGCAATACGTAAGATAGTCTCAAAGCTAGTAAAGGAAAAAGTAATCATTAGGATTGCTAAAGGTATCTATATCTATCCTAAGAAAGATCCTTTACTGGGAACATTAAAACCTTCTTTAGAAGAAGTAGCAAATGCAATCGCCAGAAGGGACAAGATAAGATTACAGCCAACGTCAGCACTTGCACTGAATAAGCTTGGGCTTTCGACCCAGGTACCAATGAAACAGCTGTATTACACTGATGGCACGCAACGTGTAATCGCAATCGGCAAGGGAACAATTACGTTCAAACAGCGAAGCCCAAAAAAAGTAGCCCAAAAAAGTTACCTGGTAGCACTGGTTATTGCAGCTTTGGAAGAATTGGGCGTTGACGGCCTAACTGTTGAAATAAAAGAAAAGCTAAAGAATACCTTAGCGCAAGAAGATAAGAAAGTCATACTGGAAGATGCACTGACC
>CANCOG010000299.1 GCA_947379685.1 Flavipsychrobacter stenotrophus
CGCGCCAGATTGGAAAGTGAGCTGGTTGATTGGTTTTTGAGGGGCGTTACAAACGCTGTGCCGGTGTAGGTGGGCGGGGCGGTGCTTTTTCTTCGGTTTCGGAAGCAAATGCTTCCGGAAAGGCAGGACGAAGGACATCCTTCGACCAGTTGGGCATTGGCTTGAAGGCCGGGGCAATTGGGGTGTGAGGTTTGTCTTGTGGGTATTCAACTGGTTTGCAGTTGGTTGGGAATGGTTTAGAGGATGGAATTGGTGGGAGTTGTAAATTTGCGGTCATCCGGGATAAGGGTTGGGGCTTTTTGGGGCGGATGGGTACTTGTTTATGATGTATTGGTGGTTGATATGAAGAAGGGCTTTGTTATTATTGTTTTGGCTGGGGTGGCGGTTTGCTGCTTTTCGTTTGTGCGCAATAAGCCGGCTAAAAGTAAGTTTTCGTTTACTGGTGAACCTACAACAAAGGAACAGCTGGGTGAGGTTTTGTTCTTTGAACAAAGACTTTCCAGTGATGGGTCAATTAGTTGTGCTTCTTGTCATATTCCGGAGTTTGGTTTTGCTGATACGGTTGCTTTTAGCAGGGGTGTCCGAAATAAAAGGGGGGACAGGAACACGCCTTCCTGCGCCAACATGTCTGACAGACCCTATTTTTTCTATGACGGTCGAGCGCAGACGCTGGAGGAGCAGGTAAAGTTTCCGATAGAAAATCCTAAGGAAATGAACATGCCAATAGCCAGTGCGGTTAAAAGACTGAATAAAGATGCGCACTATGTAAACTGGTTTCAGTCGGTATTTAAAGAGCTACCCGGTGAAGATAATCTGAAAATGGCAATCGCTGCGTACGAGCGGACTCTGGAGACTTCTTCAACGCCTTTTGAGCGCTACATGAAGGCGGATGACAGTAACATTATTGGTGGGTCGGCAGTGCGGGGCAGGGAATTGTTCATGGTGAAGGGGAAATGTTTTGAGTGTCATTTTACGCCTGATTTTACGGGCGATGAATTTAGAAATATCGGGATTTTTGATGGTAAAAGGTTCAATGATTCGGGGAGATATAAGATCAGCAGGAACAGGGAGGATATAGGGAAGTTTAAGGTGCCGGGTCTGAGAAATGTAGCTGTTACGGCTCCATATATGCATAACGGCATGTTTAAGACGTTGCGTGAGGTGATTGACTATTACGATAACCCCTATAAAATAATACCGAATCCGGTTAATATTGATACGCTTCTGGCAAAGCCTCTGAACCTGACTAATGGGGAAAAAGAGGATCTGGAGGCGTTTTTATTAACGCTGACGGATGATAGGTTTAAGGGGCGTAGGAAGAGGTAGGGGTTTTTGGGTCGGGTCGGAAACCTGTCTATTTGGGATGACGCGAGAACGCTACGCTAACTCCCGAGCTAATAGGAGCTTTCGCAAGCGGACGCTTGCTCTGTTTTAGGACCAAGGGAGACCCTTGGATCAGTGTCAGAGCCGGTGGGTTATTAGTTTTTGACTGGCGTTGCAAACGCCGCGCCGTTGGATCCGCGTTACAAACGCGGACCAGTGTAGGGGAAGTTGGATGTATAAAATTATCGCATAGGAATCAATCTTTTGTGATTTTCACTCTGCTCCATTGGGCTTTATCCATTTTATTTGTATCGATATTTGTCACCATTGTGAAGAATTTGGTGATGTTTTTTACCTGAAATTGTTTGTGATGGTCCATCATGTCATACCCATAGTGACGATCAATAATTCTTACTCCGGCTGTTTCGCGCTTAATAAAAACGGTAGTATCGATTATGCCCGTTTGTATGCTTTGGAATAAAATGAAGGACATAATAATGAATGAAATGAAAGCAGCCCCAATCGCCAGGGCGATTTTACCAGCCTTGATTCTTATTTGATCAACTCGCCTGATAGAAGCTACAACGCAAATGAAAATAGCCAATGGAACACCGATAAAACGGGATATCTCAAAGATAAACTGAGCATGTTTTGAAGTAAGCTCAATTTGTACAATTGGCTGAAAGATAGCCTCTAATACCCAAAAGGAAAGGCAGAAAATTGATATGATTAATATGGTCTTGGCGAATCTTTGCACGGAAGTTGTGCTAAAGTTAAGTTGCGTTGGGTATACTGGAACATATTAAGGCTAAAAATGGTAAAACTGTATGGTATTTGGAGTGTCCAGGTGCGGATCAGATTATGTTTTGTTTTAGGTAGCAAATTCCCGCCTAGCGGACGGACAGGCTTCCTGAATTGAAGGACAAATTATATCCTTCGACCAGGCGGGTGGGTGGGTTTCGATGAAGACTCGCGCCAATTGGATCATAGTGAGAATGGTTTATCCAATAGATTAGGCTAAAGCCGGTTCATTTTTGGGTTTGGTCCCCGGCTTGAAAGCTGGGGCAAATGGGTTGTAAGGGGTGTTTGGTGTTGGTGTTTGGTGTGGGTGTTTGGTGTATGTAACATTTTGGTTGCTGACGGGTTGTTCAACCGCTTTGCGGTTGGTTCTGTTGTTTCTTTTCCCCGGGTTTCACCCGGGGCTATTATTGTTCAAGCCTTTTCAGGCTTGTTTTTTGTTTGTTTTTATTCTGGTTTAGAGGTGGCTTCGTGGCAGGCCATGACCGGATTTTGTTGTTTTTTAATTTTTTGGGCAAGAACGAGATGTATGGGATTCTTCGCTTCGCTCAAAATGACAAAGTCAGAGTTATGTATGTTGCAGGTTGTGTTGTTTTTGCGTCAGTGTTGGGTGGAGACGCAAAATACACAATGGCGACCGGTAGGTCTATTCGGTGTCGGATGGGCTTCGCAAGCGGACGCTTGCACTGTTTTAGGACCAAGGGAGACCCTTGGACCAATTTGGAGCATGGTAAAGGTTAACGCGGTGGCTCGTAAGGTGGCTTCGTGCCTCGCCATGACGGAGTTGTAGTTGCTTAAGGGCAAGAACTCCTCCCGAGCGGGCAGGCGTGTTGTAGTTTATCACCCCTGCTCGCATAAAAAGCTTCGCCTTTTTTATGCGGTCTGTCCCCTCTTCGAAAAGAAGAGGGGAGCTGTTGCTTAGCGCCTCATGTTGGGTGAAATCAGGTGTCCCACACCTTTGAGTTTCGATGTGTTGGGTGGAGACGGGCGCAGCCCAGTCTCTACGGGGTGGGTTGTGGTGGTTTTTTGGTGTGTTGAGTGGACGTTAGGTTGTGGGTGGTTATTTTATTTTGACGGTTTTGAGGTCGATGAGGTTCATGGCGTTGCTGGTGAAGCCGGTGATGTTGTTTTGGGTGAAGTGCATGCGGATGTCGTAGAAGATGGGCAAAACGGGGGCATAACTGATGGCGAGGCTGTCCATCTTGCGGTAGAGGGCCCAACGGGCAGTATCGGGGAGATTAAGGCTTTGGTTGTACCATTTGTCGAAGGTATCGTTGCGGAAACGGGTGTAGTTGGGTGGTGCGGGTTGGTGGCTGTTGAAGACGACGAGGAACGTTTCGGCATCGGGGTAGTCGGCAAGCCAGGTAGCGCGGAAGAAGAGTGCCTGTGATTTACTGACTTGCTGTTTGAGGATACTGGGTTGAATGGTTTCGATAACGGTGGGGATGCCGACTTCTTGTAGCTCTCCTGCGATGAAATTGACGATATCGACGAGGTTATCGGGTACGAGCATTTTTATGGGCTTGAGTCCCCTACCCTGTGGGTACCCGGCTTCTACGAGCAATTGCTGGGCTTTTGCGGGGTTGTAATCGTAACCATAGGTGGCGGCGCTGTCGTAGCCGGGGATGCCTGCGGGTATGAAGCCGTGGGTGGCGGGGATGCCCATTCCGTTCTTGTAATTGGTCACTATTTTTTTGCGGTTAATGGCGTAGTTGATGGCGCGGCGCACTAGTACGTTGCGTGTGGGTTCGTTATTGAGTATGGGGTTCAGGGTGTCGATAAGGAAACCCATGTATTCGGTGTTGAGGTAGGTGCCTTTTTGTAGGTGGAATTTGTTTACAAACTCCTTTTTTACTGTTCCCTGTTTTGTAAGCACGAGGTCTTTGAAGGAGCCGTCGATGCTGTTGACGAAGTCGAGCTTGTGCTGCAGGAACATGAGGAATTCGGTGGCCTTGCTGTCGATAAAGGAGATCTGCACTGCGTCGATATAGGGTAATTGTGTGCCGGTACTGTCGCGCTGCCAGTAATGTTGGTTGCGCAGCAGGCAAAGTATGTTGCCTTCGTCCCAATAATTGAACATGAACGGGCCGGTGCCGCAGGGGTGGCTTCTGAAATCTTTCCCCCAACGTTCTACTACTTCATGTGGAACAATGTTACAGTAGGCCATACTTAGCGAACCGAGCATTGGCCGGAATGGCTGCGAGAGTTTGAGTTGGAAGGTGGTGTCGTTGAGGGCTTTAAAGGGTTCTTTTGCCGATAGGTGTCCGTTGAATATCCATGCGCCGGTGCCAGCGGTGGCGGGGTTGATGATGCGCTCAAAGCTATACACGACATCGGCGGCGGTAAGGCGCCTGCCTTTTCCGCCCGGAAAGGCGGGGTTATCGTGAAACCAGGCATCACTGCGGAGGTGGAATGTGCAGGTGAGTCCGTCGGGGCTGATATCCCATGATTTGGCAAGAGAAGGTGTTATGTGCAGGTTTTCATCGGTTTCGATGAGGGTGTTATAGACCATGTGGTTGACCCAGATCTGGAACAGATCTTTGGCAAAAGCAGGGTCGATGCCTTCAAGGTTGCCGCTGGAAAAATTAAGCCGGAATACCTTGTTTGTGCTGTTGTTATTGGCGGGGCTACAACTATGTAACAACAGGTACAGGCATAATATTGCGAGTGGCCGGTGTTTGTGATTGTACCTGAGGTTCATAATGCAAGATAAAGGTTAATTAGCTGATTAGCTGATTAGCAAATTAGCTGATGGGATGCTGAATTTAATTAGCTGATTAGCTGATTAGCTGATTAGCAAATTAGCTGATGGGCGTCTGAATTTAATTGGGTGATGTATCTTAGTTAGCTGATCCCGACAAAAGGCTGGGACAAGTTATGCTGATTAGCAAGTTGGCTGATGGGATGCTGATTGGCGAGTACCCGGTTTCTGAATTTTCAATAGATAGAAGGTATACTCAGCCAAAAGTGGTAGAAAAAGTGAGTTTTGGCTGAGTATAGAGTTTGGTGGGTATGCTCAAAATAGGAAGGACAAGGCAGGTACTTTGATGCATAATGTTGGTGGTGTTATTCATTGCTCTTTGGCATAAAAATGTGATGCCGAAGGCATCATTACGGGATGGTGAGTGTGGTATTTCTATAGAATCGGGATGGTTTTTTTTGGAAATTTCACTTGCCTAGATGAAGAATCCTGTTGAAGCGTTTCATATCGAGCGTAGCACGGCTATGCACAAAATCTGTACCCCACCGGAATCAATCTGGAAAGTTCATAAAATAACGTGCTGCAGCAATCGCGACTGTAAACCATGCAGCCATTTTGTCTTTGAATTTCAGCGTATTAGTTTTCCATTTCCAGTATTTCATCAGGTCAAGGAATTCGATGCGGCTGAAATGGACAAGTTTGAAGTCCAGGTGCTTTAGTACATCTACGCCTTCTGTCATCCACAGCCGTTCTTTCGCCTTGCTGGATATGTTGGCATGATACCATCTGAAATAATTGAGCTGCAGCCCGCTGTGCACCAAGCTGGTATGCTGTAATACACGGGTGTAAAAAATCCAGTCGCCGCAGGCTTTGTATTTTCCCAATCCGTTAATGGCTTTAAGGGCATAGGTTCTTTTGGTGATGCAGGAACTGGTGTTTTGAATGGTGCAGTGTACAACCATTTCCTTAACAGCTTCTTCACCGGTTTTGAATAAGGTTGTTTTGTATAACGAAAGTTCTTCGCCCGGTACGCCATCAGCATCAACCCAGTGCGACCTGCAAAATGCGATGCCTGCGTCTTTGTTTTCACGGGTCAGGTGCAGCAGTGTTTCCAGGAATTCAGGCTCGCAGTAGTCGTCGCTTTCTGCTATCCAAATCCAGGTGCCCTTTGCAAGCAACATTCCTTTTTCCCATTGTTTGAAGGGGCTGCCGCTATTGGCGGCATTATATACAATATGTGTTACGCGACTGTCGGTTCTGAATTGCTCAATTACGTCCCTACTGTTGTCGGTAGAGCAATCGTCGAGAATGATCACTTCTATATCGGTGAATGTCTGATCCAGCACGCTTTTAATCCTCTGGCCGAGGTACTTTTCATGATTGTAATTTGGAATGATAACGGACACTTCAGGCATGGAACAGAGATTTAATCAATCGAACCGGTGATAAAATAAAGTGCCCTATCCTGAATGACCAGGAGCTTCTCAGCTCTCTGGTAATGGTATCGACCGCGT
>CANCOG010000300.1 GCA_947379685.1 Flavipsychrobacter stenotrophus
ATCATAAAAGATTCTATAAATAAGAATTCCAGCAACGAAAACATAGCCAATCTCGAAACGAAAAGAGCCCTCGACCTTAAGCAAAAAGACATTGTCATCCAAACCAATCAGCTGCAGATCGAAGAACTGAAAAAATTGAACCAGCGCAAAACAAACATCTTGTTCATTGCAGGTATTGTCATCTTGCTGGGCATCATGGTTGTAGTTATCAGGAAGTTCCTGCACTCTATGAAATCCAACCGCCAACTGGCGCTAGAGCGCAAGAAACACATAGAGCGCATCAGAGCACAAAAGACCGTACTAAAAGATATTGCCTATATCCAATCTCACGAAGTAAGAGGGCCCCTCTCCACCATCATGGGCCTGGTCGACCTGTTCAATTACGAAGACCCCGCCGACCCCAACAACATCGAACTCTTAGAAGGCATAGCCTCAGTAACCAAGCGCCTTGACAAAGTAGTAACTGAAGTAGTCAACAAAGAAAACGTCATCTACAAAGATGAAAGCATGGACCAGGACGAAGTCGTAGAATAACCCCCCATAAATCATCCAAACCAAACGTTCACATCTCGTCCACGTTTGCAACACGGATGCCACAGCACGGCGTTTTCAACGCCCCTCAAAACTCATTCAACGCGCCAAGCTCACCCCTCTGCGCACTCAGCAAAACTCAAAAAAAACTCAGCGTAACTCTGCGCCTCACTCTGTGCAACTCTGCGGTTAATTTCACGACACCTTTAAAACTGATCAAATCTCGTCCGCGTTTGAAACGCGGATGCCACGGCAGGGCGTTTGTAACGCCCCTCAAAACCAAATCAGCCAAACTCGAAAAATCTTCACGTAACTCTGCGCCTAACTCCGTGCAACTCTGCGGTTAAATTCAAGACACCTTTAAAACCTACTCCACAGTTAAATTCACAACCTCCTCCTTCGCATTTGCAATGCCCGTCAAAACCAAATACTTTTGGGGCCGCAAAGGATTCAAAATTATGGACGTACAAATCATAGATAAGGTCTTCAGACCCTTTATTTCAGCCGAACAGATCAGCGAAAAAGTTCAGGAACTCGCAGTACGCATCAATGCTGACTATGCCGGAAAAAGGCCATTAGTGATTGGCATCCTGAACGGCTCCTTTATTTTCGCTGCCGACCTATTCAGAGGCCTCACAGTCGATGCAGAAATTTCCTTTATCAAACTGGCTTCCTACAAAGGAACCTCCTCAACCGGCAATGTAGTAACAGCTATCGGAATGGAAGAAAACCTGAAAGACAGGCATATATTAATTGTTGAAGACATCATTGACACCGGCAAAACTCTCAGCTCATTCCTTCCGGAGATCCACGCCAGGCAGCCCGCTTCAGTAAAGATCGCGACCTTCCTGTCCAAGCCCGAAGCACTACAACACGAAGTACACGCCGACTACTGCGCATTCGAAATAGAAAATAAATTCGTAGTAGGTTACGGCCTCGACTACGACGGCCTCGGCCGCAATTTACCGGCACTTTATATTTTGAAATAGAGAAGGGCTAATGAAAAATCCACCCTCATTGACTCTACCGCCCAAAAAGGCAATGTCATAGATAACGAAGCCGGAAGGGCTTCAACACCAATAGCCGCTGGTGATCCCGATAGCCATCGTGGAGGCGGCAGGCAAACACAGAACACCAACTCCAAAGGAATTGAACGATTGTCCGGGCAAATGCAAAAAACTTAATTAAACGACATTGCCCGAATGGCGTTTAATTATAATAGCCGAGGCTCTAAACCAATGCCGTTAACCGTAAAGATTTTCAGGCCTGAAAGGCCGAAATATACCAGCACAGGGTGCAGCCCTGTGATTTGAATTATAAATTGCCACAAGCCCTGAAGGGGCGTAATACCACCAAGGGACGAATTGAAATACAGAGTACCACCCACCAATAGAAAGAGGCCGGAACATCCGGCCTCTTTCTATTATACTATATATTGCAACTCAAAATTATTTCATCCTGATGGTATACACATGGCCATTCAACGTCAGCTTCGCAGCATCGTCGCAACCATTAATGGTAGTACTAGTACTTACACTATAGTCCAATTGACGAACATTGTTATAGCCATTTACATTAACCACACCAGCTTCGCAGTAGTCACAGTTCATAGCAAACTGTAACGGAGTCTGGATGTCAAAAACAAAAAGGTGGTTGTTAGCCCTTGTCAGAGAAGCATTACCGGAAATAGAGAATACATCGTCATTCCTGTCGTGCGTATCAAAACCACTGATCCACTTACGAACCAATGAACCCTTCCAGTATACATATTGGTTAGGTGTGGTAGTCATCTTCAGGTCAGCCTTAACCTTGTAAAACCAGTTACCAATAACAGTAGTATCAATACGGGAATACTTAATGCTACCGTCAAGCTGAATATCGTTTACAAAGTAATTCTGGAACGTGATCGTATGTGGCGCAATAGTATCGGTATATGTGCTGTCATAAGAAAGCACGATTGTTCCCCTCCTGTTACGGCCATCGAGACACTGGCAATTAACATCACCAAAACGGATAATGATCACGTGTGGATTGCTCAGCGTATCAGTTGATACAGTAGCACAAGTTCCAAAAGTATTGGTTCCGCGCATATACACACCATTGTAAAAATTACCTGCAGCATCAGCAATAGAGATGGCATCATTACTCATCCATTCTGCCTTAGATGCATCTTGTGCATACCCGCCATTGTCATCCGGATCGTTAACTGTATTGGATGGCTCTTTTTTACAACCTGCAAACAAGAAAAATGTAAAGGCGAAAAATAAAATTCCTTTTGTTAGTACCGTATTACAGCGCATAGATATATGTTTGTTAGTCCCCTTGAATCAGGGGCAGCTTTTAAAATTCCCGCTAATATACTAATTAATTCTGAATGCAAAAGAGGACACGAAATATTATTAACCGAATACGATACAGGTATTTAAGAATCAGTTAATGTAACCCATATTTTTTCAGCATCCTTCTTACGCAGACTCAGGTAATATCCCGCTATTTGTATCGCCAGCGGATCGCCCATTGGCGCCACCATCTCCACCCAAACCGGTTCCCCCGGAATGCAGCCCATTTCCATAAGCGTCAGCTGAAAATCACTTTCTTCATGGCTATGAATCACTGCCCTCCTGCCTGCCGGCAACTGAGATAACGGAATAGCTTTATCTTCCCTCACTGTCATTGCCAGCAAAGTTAGCGAAGAAAACAAATCACCTTATGTTAAAGGTTCCGTGGATATCCCACTATATCCCGCTACCGTAAGCATCTTATATTCATAGTCGCCTCAAATACTCAAAACCCGATGCCATAGGTATCGAATATTTATAGCAGAAACAAATTAGTAGAGAACCGATGCCGTAGGTATCGCATGTTCAGGTCTGGCGCGAGTCTTGTAGCTTAGCCCCTTGTGCGCAAGCCGACTCGTGTCTACTAGTCCCGGCAGTTTGTAACTGCCGGGGCCACATTACCCCGCACTAGAAACGCACGTCAAAACCAATTAACCATCTCATTAGTGTAATCAATATGTAATGATGCCATCGGCATCACATATTTATAGCCCCCTAATACCCAAAATCCGATGCCGTAGGTATCGCACGAATATAAAAACACTGTCTACGACAACCCCGTACCCTTCAACGGCTCTTCCCTGCCCTTATCTATCAACAGATCATACATCAGGTAGATCACCGAAAGCACCTCCTCCACAACTTTGCGTTGCAAGGCAGCATCTCCCCGTTCAGCAAGCAGCTTGAATTTCTTCTCGTCGCTATAATCGCCAGGGTCTCGCATGGCGTAATTCATATACAGCCCCGCAACATAGTCAAAATCCTTTTTCTGAATATCCCAGGTGAGCGTGTGCAGGTCATCTATTTTCCTTTTAATGGCCGACTCACTGCCCTCCAGGAATTCATTTTCATCTTGTGTAAGCACGGTAAAACGGCGCATCAATGCCTCGCTATTGCTTTTAGTGACATAGTATAGTGTGGAAGCTTTCCATCCAAAATAGTTTTCCCGCAATTTCCTCACCCGGTTGTCCTTTCCCGCAACCTCTACCGACAAAGCCATCCGCCGCTTCTGCTCCTCTATCCTGAATTTTTCATCAGTCACATCGTCATCAGTCAATGATCTCAGACGCTTTTGCATTTGTTCCAGCTGGGTAACCGTATCATGCAAGTGGGCGCTGGCTTCAAAATCTTCCACATCAACCAAAGTGTCGAGGTTCCTGTTGGCTATTCGTAACAAATAATCCGTTTCTTCCTTCAAACGCGAAATATTGATATTTCGCGAGGTCGGACTAAACACCTCCGCATAATCCTTATCGGCCATGCTGAGGTAGGCATTTATCTTTATGTCCCGGCTCTCGGTAATTTCTATCGTCAGGTCCACATCGCTGCCCTTGATCAGGTCAATCGCCAGGTCTGTCCCCTTTATGGAAATCACACCAATCGGCAGGTTACTCTGAGCCGATGCATAGCGACTACCCTCCAGCACATTGATCAGCAACTGGTCATCACTACCCTTAACTATCGTCCTGCTTATCGTTTTAGTGATCGTCTTTTTTACGGGGAGTATTTCATTTTTTGCAAACAACAACTCCAGGTGCGTCACATTATTAACGTTATCATCCACCTCCAGACAAATGTCATTAGGCAACGGCTAGCCATAGAGGCTATACTTACCCTGAACAATGGCAATAGGCGCTACATGAGTATCCAGCGGTAGCTGATTACTATCAAAAAAACGCAGCTGAAATTCGTTCAGACTGTTTGGCAACAGGGTAAGAATCTCCTCAATGCGCTTGGTCAATGGCTTCAGTCCACTGTCGAATCCGCCATCGCTTCTGGTGATCCTGTAGCTGTTCCCATCGGTTTCACCGGTAACAACTGCAGAGAAATAAGCCTCATCCTCGTTGGTATTCTTCTGATAAGCCGTTTTTATCTCAAATAATGAAGGCTTGTCTGCAACACCCGATTCAGGCAATGTGCTCTTTATAGCAAATGCCGCCGTGCGTGTTCCTGCAAAATATGCCGCACCGATAGCCACCGCTGTAGTTGGGTCAACCGATGCATTCACCGGTATCCCAAGTCCATCCCGCAGCATGGTTCTTACCAGGGGAATGTAGGTGCTTCCACCAATCAGGATAACCTCTTTAAGATCACCACCCGACAAGTGATGACGCTCCACGATCGTTTTCGCAAACTGTATCGTTTCCTCAATTCTCTCTTTAATAATGGCATTAAATGCCTCGCGTGTGATCGTCAAAAATACATCGTGCTCTTCCCCGTGTATATCTTCTATTTCAAACTCAATGTCCGTTTCCGGTACATTGCTCAGTAATATCTTTGCTTCTTCTGCCTTATACAAAAGTTCATAGTATAACGCATTCAGGCGCCCACTGGCACTTTTCAGACTATTGACCAAATCACCGAACTCACCCAGACCTTCCACATAGGGCACTATCAGTTGTTCCAGTATAAGGTTGTCAAAGTCCAGCCCACCCAGGTAATTGTTACCCTCGTGGTCGGTTATCCGCATCTCTCCATCTATAAACTGCACCAGGGCAACGTCAAATGTCCCCCCACCAAGGTCATACACCAGCCACTTGCCTTCTTTATCGAGGTCACTCCCCTTATTAGCAAACGCCAGACTGGCAGCAATTGGCTCCTGCAACAATACCACCTCTTTAAAACCAGCATCATAACCCGCCTGCTTGGTGGCATTACTTTGTATCGTATCGAAAGAAGCCGGAATAGTGATAACAACACTCTGCGGCGATTCCGTGGTATAGATAAAATTCCGCAGCTCCTTAAGCACCATGGCACTCAATGCTATAGGCGACCTAAAGTCCCCCAGGTTCGGCACAAAGAAATTTTCTGAAGTCCCCATTTTCCGCTTGAAACAGGAAAACACATTAGCGGGGTCCTTTTCAATGTACTCCCGGGCCTTATCTCCCACCAAAATGCGCTCTTTCCTGAAACCCACAACACTCGGCAATAGCTCTTTATGCCCAACCGGGTTTTTAAATACCTCCACGACCCCATTATCACACCTGGCAATCAGAGAGTTGGTAGTACCCAGGTCAATCCCAAAATTTATAGTTAAACTCATAACCCAACAAAGGCGCTAGCCTCAAAAAACAAAAGTTATAAAAATTATTTTCCCAGTTTAGTTCACCTGTAATGCTACGAGGTGAACCTGGTGGTTTCCACTCAGCCTGCTACTTTTCACCCACAATTACCACACCCTTTTGCAGCAGCATCTTTTTCCCGTTTTCATTGAAATACAGAACAGGCTTTATTACATCCTTTATCA
>CANCOG010000301.1 GCA_947379685.1 Flavipsychrobacter stenotrophus
AAAGTTCGTCAACAGGGACAACCTATACCGATATTTCGGGAGCTACCTCGCCTACCTATATTGTAAGTGGCATTACTGCCAGTACCTATTACCGCTGCATGGTCATTTGCGCGGCCAGCGGGGCGGCAGCTATGACCTATGGAGTTATGGTGACCTATGTGCCACCTTGCTCGGGCACGCCATCCGCCGGAATTGCTTCTTCAGTTACAACACCGTTTTGTGGCGGTTGCACAGATACTTTACTGCTTTCCGGCTATAGTTCCGGGCCTGACATATCGTTCCAATGGCAGCAGTCATCAACCGGCTCTTCGGGCTGGACGAATTTGGGCTCAGCCCTTTCTTCCCCCATGTACCCAGCGGCTCCTGCGGGTGATAATTACTTTCGTTGCGCCGTTACCTGCGTTGCAAGTGCGGCTACGGCTTATTCAAGTGTTGTACATGTGACGTATCATATTGTTGGGCAGCTGGTCACAGATTCGGCAAGTACTTTATGCAATGGCCCATTATTTTATTTAGCAACCAATGGTAGTTCGTCTCTTCTACGTGTTAAGACATGGTACGGTGACGGACTCAAGGATTCTGTCCACCTTGTTGGAAGCCCAACATCTTCTGCAAGCATTCACCACATTTATGGCCACTCCGGCACGTATTCAATTAAACATATTGTCTATTGGAACAACCTTCCCCAAGACTCAATTTCCTATAGCCTGGGCTATTTCTACTGCCATACACTTCCAATCTCTTTTTTTCGTGATAATGATTTTAGCGGAACCTTTAACAATCCAGATGCAATCAATACCCAGCCAGTAACAGTAGCGATAGATTCTGATGGAGTAACGATAGATACCATGACTGCAACCAGTGGGTTTTACTATATTGCTACGGGGCCCATTGGTACGATATATGCTTTCAGGGCAATTTCAACGACAGGTTTATATTCGATATCTTGTCCTTCAACTGGTGTCATTTACGATACGATTATCTCGACTGAAAATATGTATCACAGAAAGTATTTTGGGTTAGCCTGCGTAAGTTCAGGGTCTTCAGCATTCGATTTGAGAGAACATCATATTTTTCACTCGGGACGTAGTTCTGCAGGTGCGTATATACATGTTGATAATCTTAGTTGCAATTCCCAGTCTCCTGTAGTTACATTAATCACCAGCCCAAAATATACATATGTTTCAGGTCACCCTACTCCAACTTCAATTTTGGGTAACAGGGTTACCTGGAATTTGAGCGGGATAAATTTACTGTCGCCAACAGTTTTCCTGTTTTGCGAATTCTCGAAATTAGCTGGCGCCACAGATCTTCCACCTGGAGACACTGTTCACAGTAGTTTTTCTGTTGATCCTGAAGCTGGTGACCTGGATACCATGAATAATCATAGTAACCAACTTGACACCATTCGATATTCCTACGACCCTAATTTCATCCAATCTACCCCTTCGGGCCACATACTGGCGGGTACTTTGTTGCATTATTCGGTAGGTTTTGAGAATGATGGGAACGATACGGCACAGAATATTTATGTGCTGGATACGCTTTCGGGGTATCTGGATGCGGCGACTTTCAGGCCGGTGTTTGCTTCCAATGAAATGTACCTGGAAACGCAGCATGTGGGTGGGTTGACCATTGTAAAATTTGACTTTCCCGGTATAAAACTGCTGGACAGCACCCACCATGGTTTTTGTGACGGGGCTTTCCAATATGATATCAGGGTTAAGGATGGTGTGCCAGATGGTACAATAATACCTGCCAGGGTGGGCATTTACTTTGATGACAATGAGGTGGTGATGACCAATGAGGAGCATAATATTATCGGCTTCCCGTCGGGTGTGCAGCCGCTCACTGCTCCGGCTAATGAATATGAAATTTACCCTAACCCTGCGACCAATGAACTTACTTTAAAAATGGATGCTGCGCATGATGCGGGTGTTATTGTTAGCAATTGCATGGGAACAACTGTGTTACAACAGGATATTCATAATGCCCAAACAAAGTTGAACATTAAGGCTTTGCCCGCTGGTATCTATTATATTAAAATGCCCGGTGCCGGGGGGAGTGTGGTAAGGCGGTTTGTGAAGATGTAGGTGAAGGGTGACAGCTTATTGAATTTGTTGAAGCTAAACCGTGAATGTTCGATGCATATTTGAGTAATGAATACTAAATTGAATTTCTAATGAAAAAGCTGCTTCTACTATTACTGTTTTGTTGTTTTGGGGTGAAGGGATTTGGACAGGTAATTAATGCATCGCCCACTTCGCTTAGCTTCGGGACCATAACTGTAGGAAGTTCCTCGTCAGCCTACAGTATTGCCCTTACTGCAAGTTATCTCTCGCCCTCAAGTGGCACCCTTACTGTATCTGCACCTGCTGGATATATGGTTTCAGGACCAGGCTCAGGGTCATATGCGGCTTCATTCACTATTTCCTATACGTCGGGAACAATCGGTTCTACAACTATATATGTCCGGTTTTATCCCTTTTCATCAAGTGTTTTTTCAGATCATGTTACCGTTTCGGGTGGTGGAGCCTCGCCTCTTTATATTCCAGTTTACGGGATAGGTGGGTACCATTGTACCGGCACACCAGCCGCAGGCACTGTGTCAGCAACAGCCTATTCTGTTTGTGGTTCGGCGGCTGATACTTTAACTGATGTGGGAGGTTACGTTCCTGCTGCCGGGGTGACTTGCCAGTGGCAATCGTCGGCCACGGGTTCTTCGTGGTCCAACATATCTGGTGCTACAAACTCATCGCTTATCACAACAGTAAGTTCTTCCATCTATTACCGGTATACAGTAACATGCTCCTACAGCAGCAGTTCTGCTTCATCAGCAAGTGTATATATATCTGGGGGAACATGCCCGGTTATCTATTCAGCGCCCACGTTACTTTCGTTTCCTTCTACAACGTCCGGCACCAGTTCAAGTGCAATGTATGCGGTACTGACTTCAGGAACGCTGACACCATCTTCAGGCAATCTAACGGTAACTGCTCCATCCAATTTTTTGGTGAGCAATGGTAGCGGATGGGTAAGTTACTATACAATACCCTATACCGGAGGGGTATTAGCTAGCAGTACGGTTTCAGTTCAATTCAATGCTCCTGCAACTGCAGGGGCTTATAGTGGAGACATTGCAGTTACGGGTGGAGGTTCGGCTCCTTTAAATATACATGTTGATGGAGTCAGTTGTGGGGTTTGTACCGGTACGCCTACTCCCGGCATGGCCATTGCATCGACAAGTATTGCAACTACATCAACTCCAATTACACTCACCGATATCGGTTATTCGGGCGGTTCCGGAATTACGCTCCAGTGGCAAAGTTCGCCAACCGGGACAACCTATACCGATATCTCGGGAGCGACTTCAGCTACCTATACTTTAAGTGGCATTACTGCCAGTACCTATTACCGCTGTATGGTCATTTGCGGTGCCAGCGGGGCAGCAGCTATGACGTATGGGGTTATGGTAACCTATGTGGCACCGTGTTCGGGAACGCCATCTGCCGGAATTGCAACTTCTGTTACAACACCGTTTTGTGCGGGGTGCACCGACACTTTACTGCTTTCAGGCTATAGTTCCGGGCCTGATATATCGTTTCAATGGCAGCGGTCATCAACTGGCTCTTCGGGCTGGACGAATTTGGGATCGGCCCTTTCTTCACCCATGTATCCATCGGCTCCTGCTGGTGATAATTACTTTCGTTGTGCTGTCACCTGCGCTGCAAGTGCGGCGACTGCTTATTCGAGTGTTGTTCACGTGACTTATCATATTGTCGGGCAAATAGTGACAGACTCACCAAGTACTACATGCTATGGTCCCATGTTCCATATTACCGCAAATGACAGTTCAGCTTTATTGGCAGTAAAAACGCTTTATGGTGATGGTCTGAAAGATTCTATTCTCTTTGCTGGTGGTTCCACCACCCTAAGTAATGGCCACTATTATGATTTTTCCGGTGCCTACACGGTCAAACAAGTTCTCTACTTTAATAATAATGCCGAAGATTCAAACTCTCTGACATACAATTACAGTTTTTGCCGGGCGTTTCCCATTTCGTTTTTTGTAGATGTTGACAGCAGCGGTACACTAAATGGGCCAGACCATACTTTTACCAAGCCAATAACTACAATCGTTGATTCAGATGGCATTACAATTGATACGGTTTTTTCAACAAGTGGTTTTTATTACCGTGTAACCGGACCAGCAGGCACAATTTATTCGTTCCGACCTTTAAGTTCTATTTCGTGCCCGGCATCGGGGGTTATTTACGATACAGTGACTACTTTCGCAAACAATTATGTGAGAAAGTACTTCGGCGTGGCCTGTACTTCCACATCATTATTTAACTTATGCGAGCGCCAGACTTTCCGGCCTGGGCCGCATCGTGTATCCGGGACTATTTACATAGACAATTCAAGCTGTAGCACCCAAAGCCCGGTGGTGACATTGATTACGAGCCCTAAGTATGGATACAGTTCAAGTACCATATCCCCAACAACTGTAAGCGGTGGCAAAGTCACCTGGAATCTGGGTGCTATTACCTTGTTATCGCCAACTTTGAACATTCATTATCAGCTCGAAAGTCCCACAGGAACAATGTACACCCCCGGCGACACTGTCCACAGCAGCTTTACAGTAAGCCCTGAAACGGGCGATGCAGACACCACCAACAACCATAACGACAGGCTCGACACCATTCGGGGCTCCTACGACCCCAACTTCATCCAGTCCACCCCATCAGGCTACATAGCGGCGGGTACGTTGCTGCATTATTCAGTTGGTTTTGAGAATGATGGTAATGATACGGCGCAGAATATTTATGTGCTGGATACGCTTTCGGGGTATCTGGATGCAGCGACTTTCAGGCCGGTGTTTGCGTCCAATGAAATGTACCTGGAAATGCAGCATGTGGGTGGGCTGACCATTGTGAAATTTGACTTCCCGGGCATTAAACTCTTGGACAGTACCCACCATGGCTATTGTGACGGGGCTTTCCAGTACGATATCAGGGTTAAGGACGGTGTGCCAGATGGTACAGTAGTACCTGCCAGGGTCGGCATTTACTTTGATGACAATGAGGTTGTGATGACCAATGAGGAGCATAATATTATTGGCTTCCCGTCGGGTGTGCAGCCGCTCACTGCTCCGGCTAATGAGTATGAAATTTACCCGAACCCTGCCACCAATGAACTTACTGTAAAAATGGAAGGTGCCCATGATGCGGGTGTTATCATCAGCAATAGTATGGGAACAACAGTACTGCAACAGGATATTCATAATGCCCAAACAAAGCTGAACATTAAAGCGCTGCCAGCGGGGATTTATTATATTAAAATGACGGGTGCGGGGAGTAGTGTGGTGAGGCGCTTTGTGAAGATGTAGGCTGCCGAAAAGGGGCAGTTTCTAAAATGATTTTAAACAAATAATGCGATGAAAAAACTGGTTTTACTTGTTGTCTTTTGTGTCATGTCGTTTACCGGTAACGGGCAGTCGTATTGTACACCGCACTGGTATTATTCTGGTTCCAGTACTGGTTTCCTTTGTAATGCCACACGGCACCTGAAACTAGATGGAGCCTATGGCTCAATTGACGACGGAACAAGTGATACGTCGGCGTACGTAGATAATTCATCCAGCATGATCATTGAATTATTGTCAGGTAGTACTTATACTATTTCTATAGGGACAACCGGCAGCTACTCAATGGACTACCAGATCTGGATCGACTTGAATTCAGACGGAACATTTGCATCAACAGAAAGCGTGGGTGGCGTACATACCACGAGCTCAGGAACAGGTCCCTTAACTTTTACAATTCCATCTGGTAGCCCCATAGGTACACACAGAATGAGGGTAGAAGCCGAATACTCCGCCTATCACTCGTATCCCCATATGCTACCGTGCCCCAATGGCTCTGCGACATCTTCCTACTATGGCGATGTGCGCGATTATTCGGTAATCATAGATACATTGTACACGGCCCTTTCGGTTAGCCCATCGTCACTCACTTTCCCAACAACCTATGTTGGTGCCACGTCAACGCCACAAACCCTTCATTTATCAGGCAGTTACCTCGTTCCTGCAACGGGTAGCATCACTGTTTCAGCCCCTGCTGGCTTCGAGATTTTAAGTGGGTCTTCGTGGGTGAATTCATATACAATTGGGTACACAGGTGGAGCATTAACTGACTCTGTTTCTGTGAGATTTGTGCCCGGGTCGGCGATGAGTTATGGTGGCAGCATTGCTTTAAGGAATGGGGCTTCTGGGGTATTACTTGTTCCTGTATCTGGTACCGGTTTAATATTGTGCTCGGGAACT
>CANCOG010000302.1 GCA_947379685.1 Flavipsychrobacter stenotrophus
ACACTCATTAGTCCAACAGCGCATATCACAGCACTAACTGTACTTTGTGCGCTCAAACAAATTGCCCTTACCAGAAATAGTGCCCTTTGTGAAAACCATTGTGCCCATAGTGGTTAGAAATTTAATACCCTGGCGTTTACAACATTCAACTCAAAAACACAAATTCACCCCGCCTCCCTTCAAAAACATCGCCCTTTTTGTTTATTTTTCGGCACTAATTCAGTTCCATGAAAAAAACATTTTCTTTTTTGTTGCTCGCAGCAGCGGTAGTAACCCTGTCATTTAAAGGCGATAAAGCCGAAAGAGTAGACCTGCATACACTCGTAAAGATCAAGAACGAAGGCTTCAATAATTCAAAAATTATGGAAACCCTTTTTGAAATGACAGATGTAAACGGTCCCCGCCTTACTGGGTCAGCCGGCATGAAGAGCGCAGAAAAATGGGCAAAACAAAAAATGGAAAGCTGGGGCCTCTCGAATGTCAAGATCGAACCCTGGGGCGGCTTTGGCAAGGGTTGGGAAGTCAACAAATGCTACATAGCCATGACCGTGCCCTACTACCAGCAACTCATTGGTATTCCCCGCGCCTGGACACCCGGCACAAACGGACTTGTAAAATGCAGTGCAGTACTGGTACGTATAGACAGCGTTCAGGACATGGCTAATTATGCAGGCAAACTCGCCGGCAAAATTGTGGTGCTTTACCCCGGCAACACCGACGGCAAGACCAATTTCACAGCTGACTCTAAACGTGTTACCGATGAAGAGTTGACAAAAATGACTTTCGACCCGCACATAGACGAAGGAACAACCAACCTCAGCCAGAAACCAAAAGCTCCGGGCAAGCCTGCGATAGCGCTGAGGAAAGCAATTGACTCCTTCCTGTACCAGCAAGGCGCCACCGGCGTACTCAGCGGCGGCAGGGGCACAATGGGCACTGTATTCACATCCAACGGTGCATCACGTGCCTGGGATGCAAAGTCTGTTTTACCAGAACTGGAAATGGGCAGCGAACACCTCGGCCGCCTTGTAAGGCTGCTGGAAGTAGGTAAGGAAGTAGCCCTGGAAATGGACACCAAGACTACCTTTGACATGACCGACAGCATGGAAAATAATGTGATCGCAGAAATCCCCGGCACCGACCCTGCATTGGGTAGTCAATTGGTTATGCTGGGCGGCCATATGGACAGCTGGCATGCTGCCACCGGAGCTACAGATAATGGCACGGGCATTGCAGTAATGATGGAAGCCATGAGGATACTGAAAGCTATTGGCATTAAACCGCGTCGCACAATACGTATAGCTTGCTGGAGCGGCGAAGAACAAGGCTTATTGGGTTCGAGGGGCTACGTAAAAAAACACTTTGGAGACCGACTAACCATGGATCTGAAACCAGCACAGGAGCGCGTTTCTGCGTATTTCAACCTGGATAATGGCGGCGGAAAGATCAGGGGCATTTACCTGCAGGGCAATGACGAACTCCGGCCAATTTTTGAAACCTGGTTCGAACCGTTTCATGACCTTGGTGCGTCAACCGTTACCATCCGTAACACTGGCTCTACCGATCATATTTCGTTCGATGAAGTGGGCATCCCAGGCTTTCAGTTTATTCAGGACCCGCTGGAATATGGCAGCCGCACCCACCATACCAACATGGATTCGTACGACCGTGTAAGCGCCAATGACCTCATGCAGGCATCGGTGATCATCGCATCATTCGTGTACAACACCGCCATGCGCGACGAAAAACTCCCCCGCAAACCCCTCCCAGCAAAGCCAGCCAACCCAGCAGTGCCTAACTGGACGCGATAAAAGTAAAAAGTAAAAAATAAAAAGTAAAAAACCGAAAAACGTAACCCTGTGGCAGCGTAGGGGCGATCCCTTGCGGTCGCCCTGCATGAGTAGTACCTGTTCTGCATGGCCACCACGCAGAGATTGACCAATGTCATTTATTCAACGGGAACTTCTTTGCGGCTTACTATACTGACGGTATAGGCTGATTAGAATAAACTGAGAACTGCGCCTTTGCGTCTTGGCGCGAAACTGTTTTTTATTGACATTGGAGGCTAACGCTCCAAATAACCTTTCCCGTTTTTGTAATTATAACCCTACTTTTGCACTGCTTATATCAAATCCATTATGACAATTATACAATTGGAATACGCCGTTGCATTAGCCACTTACAAGAGCTTCGTTTCTGCCGCGGAAAAATCATTTGTAACCCAACCCACACTCAGCCTGCAGATACAGAAACTGGAGGAAGAACTGGGTGTCAAAATATTCGACCGTAGCCGCCACCCCATAGAAATTACCGCTATGGGCAAGGTGATTATTGAACAAGTACGCAAAACACTCGAAGAGTTCGAGCGCATTCATGAACTGATACAACAACAACAGAACATAATTGCCGGCAGTTTTAAACTGGCCGTAATACCAACCATCGCATCCAACATCCTCCCTCCGCTACTGGAGCAATATTCACTCAGTTACCCCGAGATAAGACTCGATGTGGTGGAAATGGAAACGCACCGTATTATCACAGCCCTGCGCAATAATGAAATTGACGCCGGACTACTCAGTACCCCGCTGGAAGAAAAAGACATTAAGGAATACCCCCTGTTTTACGAACCCTTTGTTGCCTATTTCCGTAAAGACGACAAGCTGCTGGCCAAGCGTATGATAGAGCCTTCTGACGTAGAGCTAGACCGTATTTGGCTCCTCAATGAAGGCCACTGTATGCGCAACCAGATCATCGACCTGTGTAGCGACCAGGTACAGCGCCTGCAGGCAAAACGCCCCTACAGGTACGAATCCAGCAACGTAGAAACACTCAGGCGCATGGTAGATAAGAATGGCGGCATGACCATCCTGCCCGAACTAGCTACATCAGAATTCGATGAAGACCGCATAGAAAATGTGCGCTACTTCACCGACCCTGAGCCCGTGCGCGAAATAGCCCTCGTCACCAACGATCACTTCGTACACTTCACCATCCTGCAATCGCTCATGGACGAGATCCTCAAACTCATCCCCGAAAAGATGCGCGTCCAGAAAAAGAACAGAAAGGTATTGAGGATACAGAGTGCGCGGTTGTAAGGGATTAATACCTGATTTTTAGGCAATAAAATTCGTATATTTAACCTTAAATTCACTGCTATGACCAGCTTAAAAATAAGCGTTAATAAACTCTTAGATGGCTATTCGTTTAGCATTGGTCCTTCTATTCGCGACTCTATCAGGCATTTGCTACCGGATGCGCACCCTGCAAATAATATTTTTGTTTCCTACGACACCCAAAGTAACTTCGACTTGCACTACAAAAAACTGGAACACTATATTTTCCCAGCATTGCTTGGCATTGAAAACGACTATGACCTGAAAAAGATTGACGAGATTGAATTCGTTGACACCCGTACAGGTAAAACGCTGCACAAAGTAAATCCGCATGACGAAAAAGTTTAACCAGTACCTGGGCAAAGCGGGTCATTTGGCGGTCATGTCTGAATTCCTGATGTTGGGCTGGAACGTCGCGATTCCCGAAGTTGATTTTGGCGATGATATATTTGTGGTGCAGGATGAGGAGGGAACATTACGTAGAGTGCAGGTTAAAACCGCAACCGCCAACAATAGAAAATCTGGATTCAGCGGGCAATTTAGTGTTTCCATCACCAACCTCCACAACATCACAAATATTCTGGTTCACTTCGTTTTTATTACCCGGCATAATGGCGGTTGGACAAAACCTGTCATCATTCGCCAAGACGACTTACTCAACCATGTCACTGCCAACAAAGTAGGTTCGGTACACAAAGAAACCGTGACATTTTACTTCTCCTACCCTCCCGGCAAAGTCATTTGCTCGGGACTAGATTTCTCACCATATATGGAAGATTATACAGATTTCCCTGCGGTCATTCACTAGACAAAAAAAATATGAATGGAAATTATCTCTATTAATATTGTCCCTTCAGATTCCTCTGCACACACTTCCCTACTCTATTAATTATCTCAGCGAGACTTTGCCCTTAACTCTGCGATATTCTGCGGTTAAGTTCCCAAAAAGGCCGCAACTCATTTTTGCCCTCAGCACACCATCAGCTAATCAACTCATCAATTAAATTCAGCTAATTTATTACATTTGTTGAAATATACACCATATGGTACGGCTCAACAGATTATTCAGCATTCTGGTCATCCTCTTAGTTCTTTGCTGCGCATCTTGCGCCAATAAAGGAAAAACTTATAGTGTAACCCCTCTGCTGGCGGGTGTTGAAATACCAAAAGAATCTGTAACCATTGACCCTGCGAAAGAGCAGGTAGCCCATTTTAAAAACGGAGTTAGTGTTGAAATACCTGCCAACGCTTTTACAGACAATGACGGCAAACCCATCAAAGAACCAGTAAAACTTACCCTCGAAAACTATAATACCCCGGCTTCAATTATCGCATCGGGGCTGCCCATGAAATTCATGGATGACAACAGGGAGCGGGACTTCGAAAGCGCAGGCATGATCAGTCTGGAAGGCTATGCAGGAGCCAATAAAGTAAACATTGCAAAAGGAAAAAAACTGGCCGTCAACTACCCCACCGCAGCAAGAGGTGATTTCGATCTCTTCTACTTTGAAGAAAACCATAACAAAATAACCACAGGCAGCATTGTCCCCACGGGCTCAGCCGACAATAACGGCAAACAAGGAGCCTGGAAAAAGCTCACCAGCAATATCCAACAACCCGACACATCAAAAACCCTCAAGAATTTCCAACTCCATTTCGACACGCAAAAGTTCCCTGAACTCGCGGCTTTTGAATCTATCAACTGGCACCTCGCCACTAAGTTCCGCGACCCGACAAACCCACTTAACCAGGCCGCCCTCAATACAAAGTGGACGTCCTTGCACATTTCTAAGCCATTGAAAGCCATGAAGGAGATTGAAGAAGGGCCAGCTGTATTGAGAAAGGAATTTGATACCCGTAACATCATACGTTCACCGGATGGGACGCTCTTTGGCATCACTGAACGTGGAAAAGTTACCATCTGGAATCCGGCAACAAAGAAGCAAGTGCATATTGAGTACCAAGAAACTAAGATTGATGATTCTGACGCAGAAGGGCGACCTCATCATGTTGCGTTCATTGGCAACAAATACCTTTTAATACCCCGTGAATACCAGTTTGACCTTTACGATGTAGAAGGGCATAAGATTGTCAACATGGGAAACCTAAATGAATATAAATACTCATTCAAGAATAATCGACTTGTCTATGAAACAATCGAAGACGCAGACTTTCTTAAACACAAGGTTCACGTTATCGACTTCAGCGGCAAGCAAATAGTCGATATCCCTGTAGAAGGCCGATCAGCGTATTTTGAAGAATTGAACCATTTTCTAATTGCCCCTGGCAACCGGATCGTGGTAAACAACGGAGCCTCCCTGAAGATTTTCGACGAAGACGGGAACAACGTAGCTACTAAAGATGGGTTGTATTATTCCGTCAGCTTGTTAAGGGGCACCAAATTGCTGTGTACCGTTGCGAACGCCAGGCATTTCGTCTGGGACTATAAAACTAACACCTCGATACAACTTAAACCGGAAATTTTTTCTGCCATCTTCTTAGAGCATCGCGGATCAGTCAATTTCGATGACGAACTCAAAAGTATACAGTGGTACCCCTACTTTTTCTACATTGGTTCAAATTCACATGAAACGTGTATATATAATTACGAGACCAACACCCACACGCCATTAGGTGTTAAAATTGAGCATCAACCGATTGATATATCAGACAAAAAACCGATCCTTTTTGCGGGTTATAGCCCCGACAATCGCCACCGCGTTCTTTATGACCTGGAACACTTGAAAACAATTAGAACTTTCAACGCAACTAAGAAAGAGATTGAAGTAGATGGGAACCACTGTTATTTGGAAGAATGGAAAGACCTTGAGTTACTTTATTACGAGAATTCAATTGTTTTGTGTAATCAAAATGGCGATGTTTTAGTCGATTTTAATGCTTACGATTCAACAATTGCGAACGTATTTTTCGATGAACAGGGTCACATAATTGCTTCCACGACCGCAAGCCTGGTATACTGGTTTGACATCAATGGTAAAATACTTCCGGCTAAGACGCTGGACACCAAAACGGTGTTTTCTGGCAATTCACTGGGTGCCACTTGGGATGAAAACAAGGTGATTGCCGGAGAAGTCGCATCGGGAGGTTGCTATAGGTATACATTCACCACGGAAGGGAAATTGGAGAATTGCTGCTGGGGCGCATATTCGACAATTAAAACAGGCATTATTTGTACA
>CANCOG010000303.1 GCA_947379685.1 Flavipsychrobacter stenotrophus
AGCATGGTTGATGATAGCCTCGTCAACATGCATAATTATAACAATTTTTACAACGTTTGGGCCGAATCCCTCTATGGCGTGCACCTGCCCCACCTTGTCCATTACGACGACAGGAATGGTATGGCATTCAGCGTGGAAGGCAGGATGCCATTTCTTGACCACCGTATTGCCGAATTTGTGGCTACTATCAGACCCGAAGAATTCTTAAAAAATGGGTTAAGAAAATACATACTCAGGGAGTCATGCAGGCAATACCTGCCTGATGAGGTTTACATGCGTAGAGACAAGATTGGCTTTTATACCCCACTTGCAAATTCATTAATGCGCGATAAAGATTGGGTCGCTAAGCATTATGATCACATTAATTTTATTACACCAGAATTTCATAAAAGTCTCATTCAACAATTGTCAAGTGAAAAGCTGGACACCGGAAACGCTTTGCATATCTGGAGGCAGCTCTCAGTTGCATTGTGGATGGAAGAATTTAATATCGACATAAGCAGCTAACAATATCCACTTTTTTCGAAGCAAAATGGAACATGTTCCAGACTGTTTACTCCAGCCTTACCGCCCAATTTCATACCTGAAAACACAGCTAATATCTGCCGGTGTAACTGACCGTGCAGCGGGGCCATAGGCTTTCGGCCGCAAGCATAACCATGTTCGCTTTTGTTTTTACGAACAATGCACTTATTTTTACCACAATCGATTAAAAATGGGTCCTGATAAATTATATTTCAAAGGCTTGAATGGAATAAGAGCTGTTGCCGCACTTGCTGTTTTGCTATTCCACTCCCTGCCTATGTATAAATTCTCTTTATTTAACAATGCCGTAATGGGGCAGCAGGGGGGTGAGTATGGCGTTACTGTATTTTTTACTTTGAGCGGATTCCTGATCACTTATCTACTATTGCTCGAAAAGGAAAACACTGGCACTGTATCGTTAAAGAAATTCTACATGCGAAGAATTTTACGGATCTGGCCGTTGTACTATTTCTTTATTATTCTCGTAGTCGTAACCTATATGTTTATTTTCAAGTTACACATTAATCATCCCGAGAATATTTTGTATTTTTTGACCTTTTTTGGATTTATACCTTTTAAATTAAGGGCTTACCCAATGTGTATGGGCCATCTGTGGTCAGTAGGCGTAGAGGAGATGTTTTATGCATTTTGGCCCTTTGTTCTTAAAAGAATCAAAAAAATAAAATTCTTTTTAATTATATTTATCATATCAATCATATTAATTCGCTCTGCCTTAGCTGCACTTGCATTTTTTTTTAAATATAAGATACCCTACGATTTTGCCACCGCTCTACGATTCGATTGCATGGCAATTGGAGCATATTTCGCTGTTTTATATTATGAAAAAAATACCTTTTTGTTAAAATTCAGTAGAAATATTTTCATTCCAATCGGCTTTTGGGTGCTAACATTTCTTTCTGTTTTTTATAAATTTCATTTTTTTTTAATATATTCAGATGTCGTAACGAGCCTGATAAGTGCATTTTTTATTATATCCCAAATTTCAAACACCAAAAATGTTACAACAATGGAGAACCCGGTTATGAATTTCCTGGGGAAGATTTCATACGGCATATATATCTATCATTTCCTTTTCATTGCTGCAATTCCTTGGACACTGCGTAAGATTGGAGTATCACCACATCCAGTGATCATCTTGAGCTTAACATACACCTTCACTATAATTACAGCCTATTTATCCTACAACCTACTTGAAAAACCATTTTTGAAACGCAAAGAATCCTTTGCCATTATCAAATCAGGCAAAATTTGAGCACCAGACTACGACCACATTATTAACATTAACTATTTTATTGCAAATTTTTGTCTTTGAACCTAATTAAGAAAAATGTACAATGTATTCGGTGCCTGCATATGCATTCCCACTAGCAGAAGTGACTCTTAAAGTCTGGGAGCAAAGGATAATGGTAACTTATCTCAAATATCGCCGCCAGCAATTATTTATTGCTATATATTTGCTGCTTATTTCGGTGCCAGTAAATTAAATAGCCTGACCGAATATTTAAAAGGATGACACTACATATAGTTTTTTTTGTTTTATATTTATTGTGTGACAATGTGTTTTACCTGAGTCCATCGGGTATGGCCACTTTAGTTATCATCCATTGCAGCATCGCTCTTATTGGTGTGGCAAAGAAAGGGGTTAGATATGTAACTCCGTTAAATGTCATTTACGTCAGTGTAATTGTGACGTCCATCGCTAATATAATGGTGGAGGCTAAAATTGGCTCACGAGAAAACAGAATGAATGCGTACATGATCCCCAAGTACCTGCCGGAAGCGGCAACAATTTGGGCCTTAGGGGTATGTAGTATATTTTTAGGATATACGTTTATGGGGAATCGTTCTTTCCCCTCCCTTAGGTTAGACATGTCAAAAGAGAACACAATTAAATTGTTTCGCTTCATTTTGTTCGTATCGCTTTTTACTAACCAATTGATTCCAATCTTATACTTCTTAGGTTCTGTCGTAAAATTTATCTTCTTATTTGGAATCATTGGTATCTTGTTCTATGCCCGCTTGTGGACTGCTGAAAACAATAATAGGTACAGGAACTATGCACTGATATTATTTGTTATTCAAACCTACAATGCACTTATGTATTCGTTTCTGAGGGAAGAACTTATTCTTCCTACAGTCGTATTATTCGCTGGCTATTTTATTGGCAAGGGAAATCTGAAGCATATGTTTACCTATCGGATCATTCCGTTCGCCATATTGATCTATGCATTTACGCTTGTGTTTGGAGCACTCGGGAGGTTTCGGGGATCATATTCTATGAACTTTGCAAATATTATTTCACGTGAGTATCTTGAGGATAACGAGAAATTCGGGGAAAATGATGTATTCGAAGAGGAAGAGTATAGAGGAACCTTTATGGACCGCTCCGCTGTGGTTGCGCAGCTTACGAACGTTGTAAAACTTGTCAAAGACCATGGATATTATGATGGCCAGGTTTCTGCTCCCCTCGTAGTCGCGCTTGTACCCCGCTTTCTCTGGCCCGATAAGCCCCTCATCGTAATTGGTATGTGGTTTGCTGCATCAATTGGCCAGGCACAAACACTCAAAGGCGGACTTTCAACTAATTCCATAAATCTTACGGTACCGGGAGAATGTTTTATTGACTTCGGTTGGCCCGGGCTGGTTATAGGCTGTATGCTTTTCGGCTGCCTCCTGGCATTGCTTTGGAACTCGTTCGAATTTTATGCAAATGGCTATAACCTCATCGGAATATTGGTGGGAGGATACCTGCTAACAATTTCGTTTGGTATCGCGCCGGACTTGCAGGTTATTATCACATATATTTCAACTTATATTATGTTTTTCTTTATCCGAAAAATAATTGTAGACTATATTTTGTAACATGCGTATACTTTGTGTTGGGCCTTTATGGCGAGGCAGTAATGCCGGGGGGCTGTTCCGGGCATTGAGCCGCGAAGGGTGCCTGATAGCCGTTGTGGACGAGTTCTATTATATTAGCCTGCAAAGCAAAACCATCAAACTGAAGATTGCTGAACGGCTGGTGCGGGATTGGCAGGCCGCCGAGTATAATCTGGCTATTAAAAAACAAATAAATATCTTCAAACCCGATGTGGTACTGATATATAAAGGAGCATTCGTTACACCCGAAACCCTTGCATTTGCCCAACACCATAACGCCAAAATAGTTTTGTTTTACCCCGACGTGAGCCTAACCAACCATGGTGGAAATATACCTAAGTGCATACCCCTTTACGACCTTATCTTTACCACCAAAACATTTGGCATTAAGGACATGATGAATATGTCAAAGCCTAAAAAAATGTTCTTCATCCCTCATGGGTACGATCCTGATATTCACAGGCCGCTAACCGTTTCAGAAAAGGATAAACAAATTTTTGGCTGCGAGGTTTCCTTTATCGGCACCTATTCTGCAAAGAAGGAACAATGGCTGGCTATATTGAAGGAACGGCTGCCGGACCTGAATCTGAAGATATGGGGCGGGCAGTGGCAAAAACACAATTCTCCGGTCTTAAATAGCTCCATACAAGGTACAACGGTCGATGGCGATCTGTATGCTGCTGCTATACAATGCTCTCAAATCAACCTCGGGATCTTGTCTGAGCAGGTAACAGGTGCGTCATCGGGCGACCTGATCACCTCAAGAACTTTCCATATTACCGGAGCCAATGGCTTCCTGTTACATGAACGCAATGAGGAGTCTGTACTCTACTACAAGGAAAATATTGAAGCTGCCTTTTTTGACGGGCCGGAAGAAATGGTTCAGAAAATAAATGAGTTTCTAAAGAACTCTGTACTTCGTGAACAAATAAAGGAAGCCGGCCACAAACGTGCACTGGCCGAACATTCGCTTGATGCAAGAGCAAGAACGTTCATTGCACAGGTAAAAGCGCTTTGATTTCCTTTCAATGAACAATTTCAGATAATTCCATCACGGGCCAAAGGCCCGCCCACTAGACTAACGCACCATTTTGTGCCTACTGCTGCATAACCATTAGGCAATTGAAGCCAATGTTTATACTTTTGCGGCACTATGGCAAATGATAATAAGCTGCAAAGTATAATAGGGCACTGCAAGGAATATGGTTTCATTTTTCAATCGAGTGAAATATATGACGGGCTGAGTGCTGTATATGATTATGGCCAGTATGGGGCCGAACTGAAAAAGAATATCCGCGAATACTGGTGGAGAAGCATGACCCAGATGCAGGATAATATTGTGGGCATCGACGCCGCTATATTTATGCATCCAACTGTTTGGAAGGCAAGCGGTCACGTTGATAATTTCAGCGACCCGATGATCGATAATAAGGACAGCCAAAAACGCTACCGCGTAGATCATCTCATTGAGGCATTTGGTGAAACACTTGATAAAGAGAAAGAAGCAGCGCTTTTACTGGTGATGAACCAGTTGCTGGAAGCAAATGATTTCGCTGGCCTTAAGCAACTCATAGAAGATAATAAAATAAGCTGCGGTGTCAGTGGCACCTGTAACTGGACCGATGTACGCCAGTTCAACCTCATGTTCAGTACCGAAATGGGTTCTGTAGCAGATGAGGCCAACGTTGTTTACCTGCGCCCCGAAACAGCACAAGGTATTTTTGTGAATTTCCTGAATGTTCAGAAAAGTGGCAGGATGAAGATCCCGTTTGGAATTGCCCAAACCGGGAAAGCCTTCAGAAATGAAATTGTAGCCCGCGGCTTCATTTTCAGGATGCGCGAATTCGAACAAATGGAAATGCAGTTCTTTGTGCGCCCCGGCACACAGAAAGAGTGGTACGAATACTGGAAGGAAACCCGTATGAAGTGGCACCTTAGCCTCGGAATATCGGCTGATAAATACAAGTTCCACGATCATATGAAGCTGGCACACTATGCCGATATGGCCTGTGATATCGAATATGATTTCCCAATGGGCTTTAAGGAAGTGGAGGGCGTACACAGCCGTACCGATTTCGACCTGAAACAACACCAGCAATACAGTGGTAAGAAATTGACCTACTTCGATACCGAGATCAACCAGCACTATGTTCCCTACGTTATTGAAACCTCCATTGGGCTCGACAGGGCGGTAATGATGGTGCTGAGCGAGGCATACGTTGAAGAAGACCTGAGCACCGAAGAAAAGCAGGATAGCCGCGTGGTATTGAAGTTCCCACCAATGCTTGCTCCTATTAAGCTGGCAGTATTGCCGTTAACTAAAAAAGACGGCTTGCCGGAAATAGCTAAGGCGTTAATCGACGAATGCAAGACACAATTCCGTTGTTTCTACGAAGAAAAAGACAGCATAGGCAAACGTTACCGCCGTATGGATGCCCTTGGTACGCCATTCTGCATAACCGTTGACCACCAAACCAAGGAAGACCAGACCGTTACCATCCGTTACCGCGACAGCATGCTGCAGGAGCGCATTGCGCTGGCCGATGTAAAACGCCTCGTTTTAGAAAAGGTACAGATGTTTGGGAACTAAGAACAAGCAATTTACAAGCCAATAAAACAGTAAAAAAATGGGTGTCTCAAAACCAGAGACACCCATTTTTAATTTGCGCATGTGCAGCAGTTATTTCATCGCTGCTTCAATTTCTTCAACTGTAATTGGAATATCTTTAAATAAGTCGATATTGCCGGTTTTGGTGATCCAGATATTGTTTTCAATACGGATGCCCATTTGTTCTTCTTCAATGTAAATACCCGGTTCTATCGTGAACATCATGCCTTCCTTTACCTCATCGGTATAGGAGCCAACGTCATGAACAACTAA
>CANCOG010000304.1 GCA_947379685.1 Flavipsychrobacter stenotrophus
AAAACTGAACATTGAAAAAGTAAAAAACAATATAGATAACCTGAAATTGGCAATCGACTTTACCGCCGAAGAAGCAAGAGGCTCATTGAAAAATCTGCTGATACAATTAAAAAGCCAGACAGAAAATATGAATCTTGCCGGTGAGGTAGTTGATTTGGCTCAAAAGAAATATAAAGCTGGTGTGGGCAGCAACCTCGAAGTTACCACCGCTCAAGCCGAGTTATTAAAAGCACAAAACAGTTACTTTTCGACCGTTCTCAATATTATTAATGCCGAAGGCGATTTAAAGAATGCACTAGGCAAGTTCAATTAATGCAGGGGTCTCAAACTTTTTCAAAAAAAACAACAATATAAATGACAAGCTTAACACACACTATACAAATGAAACGACTATTATTTTTAATGATCCCGGTATTCATTTTCGCGTCATGCGGAGGCGGGGCAAAAAACAATAAGGCTGACGAGCTCGTACAGCTGAAAAAACAGCGCTCAGAAATTGACGCAAAAATAAAGGCACTGGAGGCAGGAAAGACTGACTCATCAAAAGTGACTCCTGTGTCTGTAATGGAACTTCAAACCACTGAGTTCAAGGGCAATATTGAAGTACAGTCAGCAATTGCAGGCGATGAAAATATCATGGCCTCTGTTCAGGCACCTGGTACGGTGAAAACTGTTTTGGTACGTGTTGGTCAGCGTGTTAGCAAGGGCCAGGTTATGGCTACACTCGACGCCTCACCTATTGATCACCAGATAGAGGCATTGGCACCACAGCTTGAGCTAACAAAATCGTTATACGAAAAGCAGCAAAAAATGTGGAGTCAGAATATTGGTACTGAAGTTCAGTTAATGACCTCCAAAACCGGTTATGAGTCTGTACAGAAACAGATCTCTGCGCTTAAAGCGCAACGTGACCTGTACAGGGTTGTGTCGCCAATCAATGGCACAGTTGATGCTGTGGGTTTGAAAGTGGGTGAGGCTGCATCTCCGGGTATGTCTTACATACGCGTTGTAAGTTATGACATGCTGAAGGCTGAAGCCATGCTGGGTGAAAATTACCTGGGCAAGGTAAAGGAAGGAGATCCGGTAACGATAGCCAGCCCAAATCTGGACGATTCCATAAATACAAAGATCAGTTATGTTGGCCAGTCAGTTGATCCGATGTCGAGGTCTTTCCAGGTAGTTGTTCGCTTGAACAACAGTACGAAGTTCCACCCGAATATGTCTTGTATTATGAAGATCGCGAACTACTCAAATAAGAACGCTCTTGTTGTACCTGTGTCCATCATCCAGAAGACATCGGAAGGTTCAATGGTATACATAGTTGAAGGCGATAAGGCGAAATCTGTAAACGTAACTACAGGCCGCAATTCAAACGGTAAAGTAGAAGTGCTTTCTGGCCTGAACGCAGGTGATAAAGTGATCACCGCGGGTTTCGAAGAAATGGAAAACGGCCAGCGTATCGTTATCCAGTAAGCAAATTATCCCCTTGCCGTTGCTTGTATTTCCTGTAGTGGACATGCACAATGGCGCTATGAAACAAATTATTTAATGCTGTTCAGGCTCAACGCCTGAGGCTGCATCAATATTCAACTAATTATTGCCTCAACAATATTTAAAATGAAGGACGTATTTAAAGAATTTAAACCATCGAGTTGGGCCATTGATAATCGTACTGCTGTTTACATCATTACGATCATCATTACCCTGACCGGCCTTATGGCATACCTCAACCTGCCTAAGGAACAATTTCCGGAGATCAAGATCCCGCAGATAATTGTACAAACCGTGTATCCGGGTACATCGCCTGAGAACATGGAAAACCTGGTGACCAAACCAATTGAAAAGCAGGTAAAGAACCTGACAGGCGTTAAGAAGGTTACGAGTAATTCGTTCCAGGATTATTCGGTTGTGATCGTTGAATTTAACACCGACGTAAAGATCCCTAAGGCCAAGCAAGACGTAAAGGATGGTGTAGACAAGGCCAAACAGGACCTACCTAAGAACCTTCCGTTCCAGCCCGATGTAAAGGATATCGACCTCTCGGAATTGCCGATCATGTCAGTAAATATTTCGGGTAATTACGACCTGAAAAGGCTGAAGAAGTACGCTGACCGCGTAAAAGACAACATCGAAGCCCTGAAGCAGATAAAGCAAGTAAACCGGGTAGGTGCACTTGACAGGGAAATTCAGATAAACGTGGATATGTTTAAAATGCAGGCTGCGGGTCTCACATTCGATGACATAGACCGTGCGGTTGCATCTGAAAACGTTTCTACGACTGCCGGTGAGGTATCTATGAACGATCAGAAGCGTGTATTGAGTATCCGCAATGAGTTTAAGAACGCCGAGCAGATAGCTAATATAATTGTTAAGAACCCACAAGGCCGTAGTATTTACCTGAAGAATGTGGCCGATGTAATTGACAGTTTCGCTGAACAGAAAAGTTACGCGCGCCTTGATAATAAAAACGTAATTACCCTGAACGTAATCAAAGCAAAGGGTGCCAACCTTATCGAAGCATCAGACAAGATACAGGAGCTGGTAACTAATATGCAGAAGAAGGACGAAATTCCTAAGGACCTTACAGTGGTAACAACAGGCGACCAGTCTCAAACCACTCGTAATACACTGCATGACCTTATCAATACCATAATAATCGGCTTCTTGCTGGTGACCATTATCCTCATGTTCTTCATGGGTGTTACCAATGCATTGTTCGTTGCATTGTCGGTTCCGCTTTCGTGCGCGATCGCGTTCCTCGTGCTGCCTACTATCGGCTTTACCCTGAACATGATCGTATTGTTCTCATTCCTGCTGGCCTTAGGTATAGTGGTTGATGATGCGATAGTTGTTATAGAAAATACACACCGTATATACGATAATGGTAAGATGGATATTAAACGGGCGGCCAAGCTTGCGACAGGGGAGGTGTTCCTGCCCGTCTTGTCAGGAACCGCGACTACACTGATGCCGTTTATTCCATTGGCTTTCTGGAAGGGTGTAATTGGTAGCTTCATGTTCTTCCTGCCTATTACATTGATCATCACGCTTGTTGCATCTTTGCTGGTGGCATATATAATTAACCCGGTATTTGCGGTTAGCTTTATGAAGCCTGAAGATCACAGCGCACCAGAAAGGCGTCAGTTCACCAAGCGCGATAAAATACTCAGCGTCATATTCGTGGCCATTGCTGCAATCTTCTACATGGCAAAGGCATTCGGGCCTGCTAACTTTGTAATGTTCCTATTCCTGTTTGTGTTGCTGGAAAAGTTCATTTTCTCCAAAATGATACATGCTTTCCAGAACAAAGCGTGGCCTGCATTCAGAGATTGGTATACCAGGTGGCTGAAACGTGCTCTGGCACATCCGGTAAAGGTATTTGCAGTTACAATTATATTATTGCCTGTATCCATATTTTTCTATACGTCACGCAATGTGCCGTTCGTATTCTTCCCATCGGCTGATCCTAACTTTGCTTATGTTTACCTTAACTTACCGGTAGGTACCGATCAGGCCTATACAAGTGAAGTGCTGAGAGGCATGGAGAAGAAAGTGAATGACGTTCTTGGCAACGACCCTGCAACTGGTAAGAAAAACCCGATCGTGAAATCGGTGATCGCTAACGTAACTGTTGATGCCGTTGACCCTAATGGGGGAGAGATTGGTGACTTCCCAAATAAGGGTAAGATCACTGTTGCCTTTGAGGGTTTTGAAAAGAGGCACGGCGTATCCACTGCAGATTATCTGGAAAAAATACGTGCAGCCGTAAGGTCTTACCCTGGAGCTGAAGTTACTGTAGATAAAGAAGGTGGTGGCCCGCCATTACCTAAGCCAATTGTAATTGATATCACTGGTGACAACCTCGATACATTAGTTGCAACGTCCGAAAAACTCAAACGCTTCCTGAAACAAAAGGCAGTGCCTGGCGTAGAAGAATTACGAAGCGACTTCGATGCGCACAAGCCTGAAATAGTATTTGATATTGACCGTGAGCGCATGAACAGTGAAAGTATTTCTACTTACACGGTTGCTATGAATTTGCGTACTGCAATTTTCGGCAAAGAAATATCAAGGTTCCGCGATGCGAACGACGATTACCCGATCAATCTTCGCCTTGTGAAATCACAACGTGCCGATATCGATGCGGTAAGAAACCTGCCAATTGTGTACCGCGATATGGGTATGGGCGGTGCCATACGTACTGTGCCGGTAAGCGCATTTGCTAATATACACTATGGTTCAACCTATGGTGGAATTAAGCGCAAGAACCAAAAGCGTATCATATCCTTGTCATCAAATGTGGTATCTGGTTTTAATGATAACGACGTAGTTGCTGCTGTTCAGCGCGAAATTGATGAGTTCCACGCTCCGCCATCTATGACAATTAAGATGGGTGGCCAGCAGGAAGAGCAGGCCGAAACAGGCGCGTTCCTGGGTGGCGCAATGGGTATTGCTATGATGCTGATATTCCTTATCCTGATATTGCAGTTCAACTCATTGAGCAGAACGGTTATCATTATGAGTGAGGTATTGTTTAGTATCACGGGTGTAATGCTGGGTTATGCAATGTTCCGTAACACCTTCTCCATGGTAATGAGTGGTATAGGTATAGTTGCGCTGGCGGGTATAGTTGTACGAAACGGTATCTTGTTAGTGGAGTTTATGGATATGATGCTACATGAAGGGATGGATCCGTACGATGCAATAGTGGAAGCTGGCCGTACCCGTATGACACCGGTATTGCTTACTGCGACCGCTGCCATATTAGGCCTGGTGCCACTGGCTGTGGGCTTGAATATTGACTTCGGTACCTTGTTTACTGAACTGAATCCACATATTTATTTTGGTGGTGACAGTGCTGCGTTCTGGTCATCCCTGGCCTGGACAATGATCTATGGTTTGAGCTTTGCAACCTTCCTTACTTTAATTGCGGTGCCTGTTATGTGTTTATTGAGTTTCCGTCTCAAGGCCTGGATAAAAAGGGTGAGCGGTAAAAGTGAAATCAAAGTTGCGGAAGCAATTCCGATGGAAGATTAGTGCTTGATCCTCTGAATGCAAAACCGGCTGTTTTATTGCAAGACAGCCGGTTTTTTTTATGTGGTAAAAGCGATGTGTGAAGCAAGTTCATTTGCTGTAAAAAAAGGGATCAGATATTCAGTCCGAATTTTTCAGCCGTGTCAATAGCAATGTCATATCCTGCATCTGCATGGCGTATTACTCCCATAGCCGGATCGTTGAACAATACCCTGCGCAGGCGCTCTTCAGCATCTTGTGTGCCATCGGCAACAATTACCATACCTGCGTGCAGGCTGTAACCCATACCCACACCACCACCGTGATGGTAAGAAACCCAGCTTGCACCACCTGCCGTGTTAATCAGCGCATTCAGTATTGGCCAGTCAGCAACAGCATCACTACCATCCTTCATCGCTTCTGTTTCGCGGTTAGGCGATGCAACAGAACCGGTATCCAGATGATCCCTGCCTATTACTATTGGTGCCTTCACTTTTCCGGTGCGCACCAGTTCGTTAAACAGCAATCCGGCCTGCTCCCTTTCACCCATACCCAACCAGCAAATGCGGGCAGGTAAGCCCTGGAATGCAATACGCTCGCGGGCCATTTTCAACCAACGGTGCAAGCCAACATTGTCAGGGAACAAGTCCATCAACGCCTTGTCAGTGGTATAAATATCTTCTGGGTCGCCGCTGAGCGCTACCCAACGGAAAGGCCCCTTGCCTTCGCAAAACAGCGGGCGAATATAGGCAGGTACAAAGCCAGGGAAGTTAAATGCATTTTCTACGTGGCGCTTGTCATGTGCCTGGCCACGCAGGTTATTTCCATAATCAAAGGTGATGGCACCACGGCTCTGCAATTCCAGCATTAGTCTTACGTGCATAGCCATAGTATCCAGCGACCGGCTCATGTATTCTTTAGGGTTAGCGTCTCTTAACGCATTTGCCTCAGTTACGCTTAGCCCAGCAGGGAAGTAACCAATCAACTCGTCGTGGGCCGATGTTTGGTCGGTAAGTGTATCAGGTGTAATGTTTCGTTCGGTAAGTCTTCTCAAAAGGTCAACGACATTGCACCGAACACCAATAGAAATAGCTTCGCCATTAGCCTTTGCTTCCAGCGACCAATCTATGGCCTCGTCAATATTAGAGGTCCATTTATCGAGGTATTTTGTATCTATACGTTTAAGAATACGCCACGCTTCCATTTCTGCTGCAAGGCAAACGCCCTCATTCATGGTAATGGCCAGTGGCTGTGCGCCACCCATTCCGCCAAGCCCGGCAGTGACATT
>CANCOG010000305.1 GCA_947379685.1 Flavipsychrobacter stenotrophus
GTTTAGTTCACCTGTAATGCTACGAGGTGAACCTGGTGGTTTCCACTCAGCCTGCTACTTTTCACCCACAATTACCACACCCTTTTGCAGCAGCATCTTTTTCCCGTTTTCATTGAAATACAGAACAGGCTTTATTACATCCTTTATCACAAGGTTGTTCATCGAAGTACCCGAAATGCTCCCCTCCACATCTGTCCGGGTCTCACTGTACTTTTCCCCAACCGGATTATAGAGGTAAATACCCGCCTCCTCAATCGCACCCTTCATTTTATCACATACCCGTTGAAACGGCATATTGCCATCAAGGGCAGCCACCTTTTTATCCATTTCAAATACAAGATTTGCCATCCTTTGCCAGAGCTGGTCCATAGTGTTCATTTAGACAGGTAAAGGTAATACCAATTGTACTTCAAACCTCTATCACTATTCTAGTCTGAAATATTCATCCGATACTATTGATCAGAAAATGATTTTGCAACCCCGTCTGGTGTCCAACACTTCCAAAGTGTGGCCACCTACCCCTGATAAACCCGGTCATTGCGAGCGCATCAAAGCAACCTCACATCACGCCCGCCCGGCCGCGAGGCGGGGTTCTTGCCCTAAAACTCGTCCGCGCTTGTAACGCGGATGCCCCGGCAGGGCGTTTGTAACGCCCTTCACAAAACCCGACGGACAACTATAAATTCAATCTTCAAACCCTACCCATCCAAATTCAGACACCCCTCCGTGCCCTCTGCCTTCTCCTAAGATTACTCTAAAAAACTCTGCGCCTTCCTCTGCGCTACTCTGCGGTTAAACCCTATTTTCAAAAACCCACCTACGACAAATACTTCCGCAAATAAAACACAATTACCCCCGCCGTAATGATCACCAATGCACCAATCATGAATTGCACATCATTACTAAAAAATATAAACAACCATATCGCAATACTCAGCAAGGCAGGCACAGGAAACAGCGGCATCTTATAAGGCCTGTGCTCCTTAGGCTCCCGGTAATGCCATGCAATTAGCCCCACCGCCTGCGCAATGAACTGTATCATGATCCGCATCATGATGATCGCAGTAATAACATCACCCAACCTGAATAGCAGACTAAACGCAAACCCCACAAAACCGATAGCCAACAGCGAAACATGAGGGAAATGATGTTTTGGATGCACCTTTGCAAACACCTTGAAAAAATCACCGTTCAGTGCCGCAGCATAAGGAATACGTGAATAGCCAAGCACCGCCGAAAAAAGTGATGCCCCCGCAATGATCAAGATCAGCAGCGTCGCAATCTGTCCCACAAGGTGGCTATTATAGATCGTCTCAAAATATAGACTCACCACAAATTCCGATTTGGCAATGGTTTGCCACGGCAACACACCCAGCACAGCCGTTTGCATACCCACATAAAGCAGCGTAATTCCGGCAATAGAAATAAGTATGCTCCGCGGTATATTCTTCCCCGGATTCTTGATCTCCGCACCCAGGTGGCACACATTGTAATAGCCCAGGTACGAGTACACCGACTTTAACGAAGCATGACCAATAGCCGTAAACAGCAATGCATTGGTCGGAAAACCATCCAGGTGAAAATTGAACGCCTGCTGCGCATTAAAATGCCCAAAAGCCGACAGCACAAGCCACAAAAAAGTCCCGCCCGTTATTATCCATAGCACCACCGATATCTTTCCAATACTCGAGATCTTCCGGTACAACAAAGCAATGATCAGCAGCACCAGGGTTCCGCTCACCATTTTTTTCTGAATATCCGTCAACGGCACCAGGTAAGAAAAGTACTTGGAAAACCCGATGGCACCACTTGCTATTACCAGGGGAGCCTGTATCGTCGTCTGCCAGATAAACAGAAACGACATCAGCGGCCCCAGCTTAATATTTTCATAGAGCTTCTTCAGGAAAACATAACTACCACCCGCTTCCGGCCATTTCGCCCCCAGCTCCGACCACACCATGCCGTCCATAAACGCCAGCAGTGCCCCCAGCAACCAGGCTATAATACTCGCCGGCCCCTGCATCGCTGCAACTATCCCCGACAAAGTAACAAACGGCCCTATCCCCACCATGTCTATCATATTGATAGCCGTAGCCTGAGTCAATGAAAGCCCCTTAACCAGTTTAGTATCTACTGTTACCGACAATTGATTCCTGTTTTATCCTGCAAAGTATAAAATATAGCCCGTAAACCCTCAAATCAAGTTACCCCACAATACGACACAACCATACAACAGGAGACGGCCAGAAAAATCATAGCCTACATAAAAATCTAAAAAATCGCAGTTCAGAAAAAAACCAAGCCACCCTCCTCGCCCTCTGCCTTCTCCTAAAAATACCCAAAAAAACCTCCGCGAAACTCTGCGTATCCCTCTGCGCGACTCAGCGGTAAAATTTACAACCCATCTCACACTGGTCGAAGGATATCCTTCGTCCCAGCTTTCTGGAAGCATTTGCTTCCGACGCCACCTTCTAAACTCTTTTTCAGAACAAGGCAACCAAAGCCATCAGAAAAATCAAAAAAAACCAAGCCACCCTCCGCGCCCTCTGCCTTCTCCTAAAAATACCCAAAAAAACTTTGCGAAACTCTGCGCCTCTACTTTGCGTGAAACCTTTCACCCAAGCATCACTTCACCCCCACATTCTTTTCATACAAAACCGTCCTTCCACTCCCCGACACATACACCTCATGATACCCCCGATTTATCTGATCCGCCAAAAATGCATAATGCCCCTTGGTCAGCATAGAGCTGTCATAACACCAAAACAAAAGATAATCGACACTCACCCCGGCCGTCTGCGTATAAGCCTCAATATCTGCACAGGGCGGGTGCCCCTCAATACCCTCAAACCTCCCAAGCCGCGCATAAGGATTCGTAGAAGCCGTCCATGAAAGCGGGAAATACCCTGCATTGGCCTCGTAGTTATCCAGCATAATTAGTGGTTTCTCCGCCCCCATGTAGTCAGCAGCATGAGAGAATAAGTAATTGCGGTCCGCAACAGGCTTCCCATCCGCATCCCGACCCGCCGGGTCAAAATCCAACGGCAGTACAACCCGCATAGGTTGAATGTATTGCAGCGCCGAGCAATAATCCATAGCCGCCCCAGAAGCCCTTTGCAAATACCCAAACCGCACCCACGACAGACACAGAAAACAGGTAAACAATAATACACCACCCGCATCACGCCACCGCAGAGGCAACATATAGGCAATGCAGCAACTGGCAAGTATAAATACAAACAATTGCGCCCGCATGGTAATCAGTATCACCCGCCCCATAAAATCTTCGGGAAAGAACAAGCAAACAAAAAGCGCAAACAAAAAACTCAGAAAAAGACCATCGTACCGGTGTACCTTAAAACCACCCTTGAACCTTCCTGCTACACTAAACAGTAACAACGAAGTGAGCGTTATACCCACCATTCCGGCAAAAAATTCTTCACCATGAACAGCATTGACCAGATACCGGAATTGCACCAATTCCTTAAGCCGGTACAAATGAGGTTGCAAATGCAAGCCCATGCCCCCCTCCTTAATGGTAAACCACAGCATGAGCGCCAAAAAAGGAGCCGAAAGCACGAACAAGAAAATAACATTCTTGAAAAAATACCGTGTAGCAACCCCCTTGTCCGATTCCCCCTTATCCAGTGCAAAAGTGACAGTAAGCAACCCACAGGTGATCAGCGCAAATACAAAGGGCAGCAACTGCGTAAAAAACAAAAGCCCAGTCACAACAAAAAAGATCAGCGCATGAGCATTCTTCCGGTCACCCAGAAAACGCAGCCAGCTCCACACCACCCAAAAAAACAAAGCAATTCCAAAGGAAAAATTATAGAACCCCTTCGACAAAGTATGATGGAAAATAAAAAGAAAAACCACCAGCAGCCACAACGACGGTTCCTTGTTTATCCTTTTCAACAGCAGATAGAAGCCACCGGCAAACATCCCCGCATACAAGGTAAGAAACAGCTTCTCCGATACCGCCCCATTAAACAGGAACATCGGAAGCGATAGCAGCACCGTAGCGCACCAGTTCGGATTTGGCTGATTAGACACCTCAAAAAAGCGAGAATAAAAATCCTTATTAACACCCAGCCACAAATCATGCAGCACCCGCGCATTATAAACATGGCACGGACCATCACCCGTAACGTAAAAATGCGGCCACCACAGCTGCCCCAGGCAAACAACAAAACCAGCGACAAGTAATATGTTTAGAATTCTCTCCCGGAGCATTACCAATTTTTCGAACAATAATTTATGCAGCAATCCATCCCGAAAACACCCCTCAGGCAAAACAAAATTAATCAATTACCCCAAAGCCCGTTTTTTCCATTCACCAATAACAACGCCATCAGAAGAAAGATATTATATACTCGGCTGGAATATGCACACAGCATTATTTCCAGCATCCATAATTGATAACCGCAAAAATTCTTGAACACCAAACAAGAGTTTCTATGAAAATAAAGGAACTTGCCTTTAAAAAGGAGCTTTTATCCTGTGACTGCCCAAGTTACTGCCCCGTCAAAACGCTACCTCCTCAAAATTTCACCCCAAGCCTGGAACAAGCCTTTATCGCATAATCATTGCCCTGCACGGCTGCGTTTTTAAACAATTCTTTTGCCCTGTTCATATCTTGTTTTACCCCATTTCCAGCCTCATACATATACGCTAACCCTGCCACCCCAGAGGCATTCCCTTGCTCGGCGGCCTTTCTATACCATTTTGCAGCTTCAAAATAATCCTGTTTAACGCCCGAACCAGTGTCATACAGGAAACCCAAACTCTGCTGGCCATCTGCATTACCCTGCTCGGCCGCTTTTTGGTACCAGTAAAAAGCCGCAATTTCATCTTCATCCACGCCAAACCCAAACTCATAAATGGCCCCCAAACTATATTGCGCATTTGCATTCCCCTGCTCCGCTGCCTTTTTATACCAATCGACTGCTTCAATATAATCTTGCGTAACACCTAACCCTAATTCATACATTACGCCCAGGCCGAATTGCCCTGACGCGTCGCCTTGTTCTGCAGACTCTCTATACCACCTCACCGCTTCGGCGTAATCCTGTTCCACGCCGGAACCGTTCTTATACATAAAGCCCAGCTTGCACTGTCCATATGCATTTCCATGCTCAGCCCCTCTTCTATACCAAATTATTGCGTCCGCATAACTTTGTTTAACGCCAAATCCGTTTTCATACATGTATCCGAGCATAACCTGATGGTCGGGTCTGAACAGACTGTGCACCCTATACTTATAATAAATGGGGAATGCCGCATTGTAATTTCTGCTCTTTGAATATTCTTCAGCCTTCTTCAGCTCTGCTGGCGCTAGTGCCTCATCCTTTTGCCTGACTTTTTCTTTCTTGTCTCTTAAATTAACAATGATCTTCTTTAACCCTGACACAACCTCGAAGTAAGCATCATCCCGGGAATGCCACTTGGAGCTAACAACAGGCACGAGATCCCGCGGAAGTCCCTGAATCAGGTCGAATCCAGTCATTTCAATATCACACTTTCGCACCATCACCGGCACAATAACTATTTCCCCATTGTGGTGCTTTTCAAAGGCAACTTTAATTTCATTTTCATATATATAGGTCGACGAGAGGAAATCAGCACTAAGCAGAAAAACAACAATGTCAGCGCTTTGCAAATGTTTCCTGATCTCATTATCCCAGGCATCACCTGGCAGTATTTCCTTGTCGTGCCAATCCTCAATTAAGTTGGCTAATCTCAATGGGGTCAGATGCTTTTGCAACTCATCACATAGCTCTCTATCTTTATGAGAATAGGATACAAATAATTTTACTTTATAGCTGTCGCCCATTGTGCTTTCTCTGCATTTTGTAACGCTCAAAGTTATTGCAAAATGTATATGCCCGTTCTCTTTCTTTTAGTTGAAAATCAATACGACCACGAGAAACCTACCACCACACCGTGAGCATCCGTTTTCGCAACTTATATCAAAAACTGGCCATTCCAAACGCAGTATTGCCCGCCCGTTTGGGCAGGCAACCTCACATCACTCCTGTCCCGGTGTCGAGGGGTTCGTGCCCACCAACCTTGGGCTCCCAAGGGCGGGGGTAAACAACACGTCATCATCCCGCCGCAGCGGGATGAAATATTTATAGCCCCGGTGCAACCGGGGGTAAAAACAAAAACAACACGCACCCCGTAGGTGGTGCAACTATCGGCGGGGGACTATTAAAACTACCAGTTCGCCAGACCAATGTCATTTAGCTAACAGGACTTTCTTTGCGGCTTA
>CANCOG010000306.1 GCA_947379685.1 Flavipsychrobacter stenotrophus
CTTGTTTTTAACCAAACGATACTGGCGAAGCAAAAGGTGGCCATCATCAATTATACCGATAGTTACACGAACATAAGAACAGGCCCAGGCAATAAATTTCCAGTAGCTGGAAGGCTTAAGAAAATGGAACTATTTTACTGTAGTACCCCAGAGAACTCGGATTGGATAAAAGTATTAGCAAACCAATGGGAAAACGACAAGCAAATTGAGGGTTATGTGCAAAAAACCAGCATACAATTGCTTGAAGATCTGGATTCCGCATCGGAGTTCAGGCTAATTGCAGACATATTGCGGCATGAAATGAAAATGAATGACCCAAAGTATCCTTTAAAGGAGGGCGAGCATTTTGACTATCATGATAGATGCTATGACCCTGTATTAGACGAGCTCCCCTCGTATTTTGGAAAAACCAGGTGCGTTGAGATTCTGGACCTGTTTATTAAAACGCTCCTTTCCGAACCCGGATCAGCTGATGAAGCAAATTCTAGAGCTATTGCTGCTTGCTTTGTCAGGGAGCCAGAAATAGTCTGTAACCAAATCAGGAAAGTCAACACTAGCGGGCGCGTTTGTACAAACCTCATCAACCATATTGAATTCGGCCTGCGCAACTACTTCTGGGTTTCCGAAAAAGACGATGGAAGCAAAAACCCGGAACTGGCAAAGCTGATAAAAAGATTAAACGTTCTGAAAAAGAAGGTAGGATACATAGATTATACTCCTAAAAATTAGAGCATTCACCTCACGAAACCCAACAATCACTGAACCAAGAGTTAAAAAAATCTTTGAGAAGCCCGATGCTTTTACAACAAGCAACTATTGACACATCAGGTATCTCCAATCATCTTAAAAATCGAGGCCCAGCTTTTAGATTGAATTATTAATTTAGTATATAGTTATGTCATGGATTGGCTGTAGTAACCTGTTCTGCTGACTTTGCATTGTCAGGCATGGTGGCCAACTCACGGTCAATGTTATATAGTGCATCTCCGTTGGCATTTTTGCCGCCGGCAATTTTAATTTTTGCCAACAGGTCCATTGCCAACGTCTCTTCTTCAATTTGTTCCTTTACAAACCACTGCATAAAATTCAAGGTAGCCCAGTCCTTTTCTTCCATACTCATATTCACCAGCATGTAAACAGCTTGTGTATTATCTACCTCGTGGGCAAATATTTTCCCGAAACAGTCTGCCAGGTTTTCAGGATCAGCAAACGGAGCAGGTATAGGTGCAATAACTGGTTTGGCACCGCGCTTCATGATATACTCCAACATTTTCATCATGTGATTCCGCTCTTCGGCCGCATGACGGAACAGAAAATTGGCAACACCTTCATATCCTTCATTGTCTGCCCATACGGCATAGGACAAATAAATCTGAGCGGCGTGCGCCTCCTTGGTCATTTGACTATTAATGGCATGTGCCAGCGTATCGGAAAGCCTGTTGGTATTCATAGTGTGGTCTTCTGTTTACAAATAAGGTTAATAAAAACCTTGCCACGGGGTGGCGAAGTGCATACAATTAGAACAAATTATTTATTGCGCTCTTTCCTACCTTTACACCCTCATGCCAATTTCGCCGTTCAATGTCGAGAATGCGGCGATTGAGGCCGGCCGGATCATGCTGCACCGTATTGATGAATTGCTCGGGCTTGGGGAAGACTTTGCCATAGAAACAACGTTATCAGCAAAAAGCTATGTCTCCCTGACGAAGAAAGCCCAATCAATGGGCTACACAGTTACACTATTATATATTTGGCTCAGTTCCCCCGAAATGGCAATGGAGCGGGTTGCAGAACGGGTAAGCAAGGGCGGCCACAACATACCGATCGATGTAATTAAGAGACGATATATAAAGGGAATCAGGAACTTTTTCCATCTTTTTACGCCCGTTTGCGATTCCTGGTACTTGATAGACAATTCTATGGGGAAAATGGCAGTTGTCGCCAGCAAGAAACAAAAAGTTGCCCATATCATACAAAATATCGAAATTTGGGAATTAATTCAAAAACAAGCTTATGGTCCTTCAACCGGAGAATGACGATTTTTTGGCTAAAATTGAATTTGGATTCAGACTCGCTGCTCGTAGGTTATACCAGCAAAGGGCTGAAAAAAATGAAACCGTTGTCATCTGCGAAGATGGCATCATAAAACACGTTCCTGCCAAACAAATTCTTGCCGAGCAGAACACCCCCCAAATGGAACAGTACTTCAAAGAAGGTTCCGCAAAATATCTCATTCACAGGTAAGAAATTGGACTGATAGCCTCGTTCTACTATGAGATTGCTAAATAATCGAAAACTCACCTGCTCTGATTCCATTCAAACTTCTTTTACCTTATATTTGTATTAGCAATCACTATCATTATTTGCTGGTGATACCAATCAGGGTATTTATTAGCTTTTTTTATGACTATTCAATATTTAACTAACCAAAAAGGGAAAAAAACAGGCGTTCTGATTTCCATCAGGGAGTGGGAGAAAATTGAGCGTAGGTTGAACCGCGAACGCTTCTACGACGATTTCAAGACTTCGCTTGATGCTGTAAAATTGGATAGTGAAGGGAAAATTGAACTTAAAGACGCCTCCGACCTTTTCAAAGGAGTTGGAAAGTAAAGTATACTGAGTTGTTTGAAAAAGAAGCAAAACGCCTCTCAAAAAAATACGTCACCCTGATTGACGACATTCAAAAATTAGTAACCCTTTTAAATGACGACCCTGAACAAGGAATTCCCCTTGGAAAAGGACTATTTAAAATTCGCCTTGCCATTGAAAGCAAAGGGAAGGGGAAGAGCGGTGGAGCTCGCATTATCACCTATGTTTACTACAAAGGCAATACAGTTTACCTCACGTCCATCTTTGATAAATCCGAGCTGGATAACATTAATAAAACCGCCATTTTAAAAATACTGAAAGCCGCGGGCATTCCTGAATAGCATCCAAAACTTTATTTTCGAAATCCTACTCCATCTATTTACCTATATTTACGCTTTGAAAATAAACAATAGTATGCCGAATCAATTGCTGAAAGGAAAAAAAGGTATCATTTTCGGAGCACTCGACGAGCGTTCCATTGCCTGGAAAACTGCCCTCGCTGTAGTAGCTGAAGGTGCTGAGATCACACTCTCGAACGCTCCGATCGCCCTCCGTATGGGCAAGATTAACGAGTTGGCCAGTTTGTGCAACGCTAAAGTGATAGCCGCAGATGCTACCTCAACAACCGACCTCGAAAACCTCATGCAGCAGAGCATGGAGCACCACGGCGGTAAATTGGATTTTATGCTGCACTCCATTGGTATGTCGCCAAATGTGCGTAAGAATATTTCATATACAACTACCAGCTACGAGAATTTTCTCAAGACGCTGGATATCTCCGCACTTTCGTTGCACAGGGTATTGCAGGTTGCCATGAAGGCCGATGCCCTTAATGACTGGGGCTCCGTGGTCGCGTTAAGCTACATAGCTGCACAGCGCACATTCCCAGGCTATAACGATATGGCCGATGCCAAGGCTTTGCTGGAAAGCATTGCCCGCAGCTTCGGTTACCATTACGGATTCGCAAAGAAGGTAAGGGTAAATACCGTTTCACAGTCGCCTACCGTCACTACAGCGGGTTCAGGGGTAGCAGGGTTCGACGTGTTTTATGATTATGCCGAAAAAATGTCACCACTGGGCAATGCCAGTGCCGAAGACTGTGCAAATTTCTGTGCAATGCTTTTCAGCGACTATACCCGCATGGTAACGATGCAAAACTTGTTCCACGATGGCGGCTTCTCCTTTACAGGGGTGAGCACACCTATAGTAGAGGACATTATTAAGGGACGAACTGCGTAGTCAATCCCTATAATTATAGAGCAAATGCGCATGAAGGTTACTTTATGCGCATTTGCTGTAACAATAAAGCAATCCTAAATTTCTATAGTTACGGCAATAATTAAAATGACTGCACGTTTTATATCCATGCGAGGAATGAAATATACAATTGCCCTATTCGCTTTGTTGTGTGCTGGTGCCACCCGGGCACAGGTAACAGGAGGGCAGTATGCGTTTGAGTTTTTACGTATGGCCAACTCACCGCACGTCTCAGCGCTGGGGGGTATTAGTGTGGCAAATCCGGAACAGGACATTTCGCTGGTGATGCAGAACCCGGCAATGATGCGCCCGGGGCTGCACAATGAGCTGAGTCTCGGTTACAATAATTTTTACGACAATATCAAGATCCTCAACCTGCAATACGGCTATTATTCACCCAAAATAAATACCGCTTTTTTTGCAGGCATACAGTATTTCAATTATGGTTCTTTCCTATTGACGGACAATACCGGCACTGTAGAAGGCGATTTCCATTCCCTTGATTATGCAGTTACCGTAGGCGCATCGCGGCAATATGGTGAGCATTGGCGTTACGGTGCCGACCTGAAAATGGCGCACTCGGTCCTTTACCAGTATAATGCGTCAGCGGTACTGATGGACATTGGCATTAACTACTATGACACCGCTACCCTGCTCGACTTTGGCGCCACGGCCAAAAACATGGGTGCTATGATCACAAAGTATAACCCGGACAAGGCAGCAGAGCCACTTCCTTTCGACCTGCAACTGGGTATTTCCAAACGTTTCAAGCATATGCCTTTACGGTTATTTGCTACTATCCACCACTTGTACGAGTGGGATGTACGCTATGATAACCCGGCTGACATATCGACTTCAAATATTTTAGGAACTACCGATAGCAGCAAATCAACAGACACACACTTCGCCGATAAGTTGTTCAGGCACTTTATTTTTGGTGCGGAACTGGCGCTGGGCAAACACATTCTGCTCACTGCCTCCTATAACGACATGATGCGCCGCGAACTAGCCATAACCACCAAGCCGGGTGCCGCAGGTTTTGCATTCGGTGTAGGGATCAACCTTGAAAAATTCCAGGTGCATTATGCAAGAACGTATTACCATATTGCAGGCCCTTACAACGAAATATCACTCACCATGAGGCTCAATAAATTATTTGGCCTCGGTAAAACCGGTGAAAAAATACACTGGAATGCCGATTACCCTGATTGGGATGTCGCATCGAAATAGTGTGCATTTTCAAGCTGACTGTAGAAACGCAATGTTTTGGGTCTCCACCCAACCTAAGAAACAGTTAGTCAAAGCACTACCGTCCCCGTAAAACCCCTTTTTACTTTTTACTTTTAATTTTTATAAACCGCTTTTTACTTTTAATTTTTTATTTTTACTTTTTATGCCTAAGCTTTCGGTAAATATCAACAAAATAGCCACCCTGCGTAACAGCCGGGGCGGTAATAATCCCGACGTGTTGCAGGTAGCCATCGATTGCCAGAAGTTTGGTGCAGATGGTATTACGGTGCATCCCCGCCCCGACGAACGACACATTCGTTACAGCGACGTAAGGGAGATCAGCAAGATCATCACCACCGAATTCAATATTGAGGGCAACCCGAAGGAAGATAAGTTTGTTGACCTTGTACTGGAGGTTAAACCCCACCAGGTTACGCTGGTTCCCGATGACCCGGGCCAGCTTACATCTAACCACGGCTGGGATACAGTTAAGGAAAAAGAGTACCTGCGCAACATCATTGGCGTATTTCAGCGGGCAGGTATCAGGGTTTCTATATTTGTTGACCCATTGGCACACATGGTTGCCGGAGCAGCAGCAACGGGTACCAACAGGATAGAATTATATACTGAAGACTACGCCAAACAATACCATTATAACCGGGAAGGCGCCATCGAAGCATATATTACAGCAGCAGATATTGCTACACAGCACCACAACCTAGGCATCAATGCCGGCCACGACCTCGACAGGCACAACCTTCGTTTTTTCCACCAGTCAATCCCAGCCTTGCTGGAAGTCTCCATTGGGCATGCACTTATTGCCGATGCCTTGTACTATGGACTAGAAAACACGATCCAGCTGTATAAAAGAGAACTTAAGGGATAAAGTATTTGCTACCTGAGCGTCGGCCTTAAAACGTTGACACCTTTTACTCACGACTTGCGACACACGACACACGACTTACGACTATCGACTATCGACTTACGACTATCGACTTACGACTTACGACTTCCCCCAGAAATCTATTTGTTAAAACTTGCCGCCTGCAAAATGCTATATAAAATAATGTAAAGGAAGTTGTTACTTTTGAGCTTATAATAATTGACACGCCCCCATGGCCTTACCGGATTTAAAAGATAAAAAAGAGAAAGGAACTAAACCTAAAAAGCCGGTTTGGCGCGAATGGCTTGATGC
>CANCOG010000307.1 GCA_947379685.1 Flavipsychrobacter stenotrophus
GGTGTACACCGGCTGGTGCGCATTTCCCCTTTCGATTCCAATGCGCGCAGGCATACTTCGTTCGCCTCGGTGTTTGTTTACCCGCTTATCGATGATACTATTGATATACAGGTAAGTCCTGCGGATGTAGAGTGGGCGTTCTTCCGCTCAGGCGGCTCGGGCGGCCAAAACGTAAACAAGGTGGAAACAGCAGTAAGGTTGAAGCACATACCTTCCGGAATAATAGTAGAATGCCAGATTGCCAGAACACAGGGAGAAAACCGTGAGAAGGCAATGACCATGCTGAAAAGCCGACTCTATGAAGAGGAACTACGCAAACGCCAGGAAGTATTGAATGCCACCAATTCTTCTAAAAAGAAAATCGAGTGGGGCTCTCAGATCAGGTCTTATGTGTTCCACCCTTACAAAATGATCAAGGATCACCGTACCGACTATGAAGTGGGTAACGTTGGCCCGGTGATGGATGGCGAACTGGATGACTTCATTAAGGCTTATTTGATGTGCGAAAAAGAGGGGGAGTAATTATTAATGGTTAATTGTTAGTGATTAGTAGGGTGTCGCTGTTATTGTGAATGCTTTTAAAATTGGGATTTGATATGAAAGCAGGGAAAATAAGTAGGTTGTTGTCGCGTTTTAAATTTATCAAGGTTGTAGCTACGGGGAGCAATGCTAACCGGACAATTGAAGCTATCCTGGAACACCAACTTATGAAACGAGAGACACTCAAAAAGAAGAATAAGGCTATTGCAAGGTACTTGTGATACTGCGAACCGCATTGTTTTGTGCCTTGCACCAACTTTACTTTGTGCTCTTAATTTATTCGCCTTACCTCTAAAATAGCGACCCTTGTGAATGGCTTTGTGAACCTTGTGGTAAAGTGCCGATGACCGAAATTACACCAATGTGATATAAAAATGAGGAAGAATTTTAAATGTCGCAAGAACAACCGAAGAAAAAACTGATTGACCTGAAGCTGCTGCGGCGGTTGTTTGCGTTTACGGTGCCCTATCGTAAAACGTTGATTTTTTCAATGTCCTTGTCTATTATTTTAGCCATTGTTTCCCCTTTGCGGCCCTACCTGATACAGCAGTCTGTTGATGTATTTGTGAAAGGGCGGCTACTGGAGGGATTGATTAAAATAAGTCTGGCGCAGCTGGGCATTTTGCTGGCTGAAAGTTTTTTGCGGTTTTGGTTCATGTACCGTATCAACTGGCTGGGGCAAACCGTCGTGAACGACATACGGACGGCTGTGTTTAAAAAAATCCTCTACCAGAATATTGCGTACTACGACCAGATGGCGATCGGTACATTAACGACCCGCACGGTCAATGATCTGGAATCGGTCAACGATGTATTTTCAGAAGGCATCATCTCTATTGTTGCCGATGTAATGACCATCATTTCCATCATCATCGTGATGCTGTTTACCGACTGGCGGCTGACGCTGGTTTGCCTTTCAGTATTCCCTGTTCTTATTGTCGCCACCTATATTTTTAAGGAAAGTGTGAACAAGTCTTTCCAAAGGGTGCGCAATGCGGTTGCAGCTCTTAATGCGTTTGTGCAGGAGCACCTCACGGGCATGTACCTGGTGCAGGCATTTGCGGCTGAAGAGCGGGAAATGAACAAGTTTAAAGAGATCAATAAGGAGCACAGGGACGCCAACATAAAGGGCATTTTCGCCTATTCTGTTTTCTTTCCAGTGGTAGAGATCATTCTGGCACTTTCACTTGGACTGTTGGTTTGGTATGGCTCTGTGCGGCTTATGCATTATGGAGCTTCGCCGGGCATTATCATCGCGTTTGTTATGTACATTAACCTGTTGTTCCGCCCACTGCGCATGATGGCAGATAAATTCAATGTGCTTCAAATGGGTGTTATTGCCGGGGAACGTGTATTTACCGTATTGGACAGCCAGGAGAACCTACAGGGAAATGGCAGTTATTCCCCTGATAAAATTGAAGGTGCTATTGAGTTTAACGATGTGCGGTTTGCCTACAAGCCAGGCGTACCCGTGTTAAAAGGTGTCTCCTTTAAACTGGAACCCGGAAAAACCCTTGCGGTTGTTGGCCATACCGGTGCGGGAAAATCATCGCTCATCAGCATCCTCAACCGGCAATATGAAATAGAAAGCGGCACCATAAGTATTGACGGTCGAAACCTGCATGACTACGACATTTACAACCTCAGGGGGCACATAGGTATTGTATTGCAGGATGTATTTCTGTTTTCAGGGACAGTGCTGGACAATATTACTCTCCGCAACAAGGACATCCCCCGCAGCCGTGTGGAAGAGGTAGCCAAAATGCTGGACATTCACGACTTTATTATGCGCCTGCCGGGTGGTTATGATTTCGATGTTATGGAGCGGGGAAACACTTTATCACAAGGGCAACGCCAGCTGCTCTCCTTTGCAAGGGCACTGCTGTATAACCCTTCTATACTCATACTCGACGAGGCAACTTCCTCCGTTGACAGCGAAAGTGAACAGCTGATACAACACGCGATAGACACGCTCATAAAGGGCCGAACCTCTATAGTTATTGCCCATCGGCTTTCCACCATCCGCAAGGCCGATGAGATCATTGTTATGGATCACGGTGTTATTGTTGAGCGGGGTAATCATGCCTCGTTGTTAACTCAAAAAGGCGCCTACCACAATTTGTATACCACTGTTGAACAGGGGGTGAAGGCATAGTGCCATCCGTCATTCTTTCTTTCCTTCTTCAATAAATTGTTGTTTCAAAGGTCTGTAGGTTCCCAATGCATGGAATAGTGTTTCCTTTGGAACAAAGTAGAAGGGATGCGGATGCTGGTCCCAATATCCTGCATCGTAAGTATACCGCCTACGTGATAGATAGGCCTTGTCATAGAATTTTTTCACGAGATCCTCCCCTACATATCGCGATACCGAATCGCAGTACAGTTCGGTGTAGAACGTATGACTGAATGCGAATGACCCGAATATGGAACGATAGAAATTGTTGGTGTACTCATGCAGCAGTTTATCCAGGTGCCACTTGCCATTTACCTGTTTATATTCAGCTGTAAGCTTCCCATTCACGAACCTGAAAAAGTAGCGTTTCGATGGCCTTACGACATTGATATTGGACATGTCAGGTCCATAATCATAACTGGGATTAATAAGCGCATAACGTTCAAATTTCCTGATAGCGAACGTGCCCCGTTCTATGGTGATCGTTCCGCGCTCAGCAGCTTCCCCATAATATACGCTGTAAGTATAACCATTGATACCGTGGCTTTCGCTGGTAAAATCTGAACGATAGTAGTTGATCACATAATCGTCTGCTTTGTGACTCGTATCGAAGCTGAAATGATAGCGTCCGAAATTACCCGTCATAAGCGAACTGCTGTGAAGGTGGTAAATGGGGTCCTCAGCTAAAATTTCATCCAGTTCGGTCTCCATAAAATCACTGATGATGGGTTCGTACTTGCTCCGCCTGATATGGGGAATAGCAAAGGCCTCAGCAGCCTTTACCTGCTTCTTCTCGACTGTAAGTTTATCCCTCACCACGGCCTCTGCTTCTATAAAATTGGAATACCTGTTGTCGGCCTTCTCAAACTCCCGATAAAAATAAAATCCAAAATGGCTTTTACACTCAAAATTTCTGGAAATAGCCGCAACTGCCTGCTCTACTACTTCCGTAGCAGATAGCCCCCTCAACACAAATTCCTCCAGCGGATTTGCCGCCACATCAACGTACACTTTCTCGATTGCTGCAAATGTTCGCTGGTAATTAACCTTGGCCCGGCAATTAATGGACCTGATATCGAGCTCCACTTTTTTAACATCGCCAGGCAACTCAAATGAAAACGCCCCCAGGGAATCAGTCAATACATGGTAGCTGGTCCGCTTTACCTCAATAAATGCAAATTTTACCGGCAGCGAATCGGCGGTATTGATTAATACACCTTTGAATATGGATTGTGCTGATGCTACATACTGCAGCACCAGCAGAATGCAAAGCAGTGTTGCGAATTTTTTGGTTAAATAATGGCTTGATGTGCCATTTGGGTGCATAGGTTTTTTGAAATAAAGTTAGGGAGAAATGTAGAAAATTGGCAGTCTGTTCAGAGTGTATCTTCAACAATCGCAAAAGGAGACCCAGGTGAATAAAAGTTACCTTAAATTGCGCATGGAGCGTAACAAGAGCCAAAATATCGCCTAAGACACCCCCCAAAATGCAACCCCAAGCTTTGCCATCTCCCAACAAAACCCCAACTTTGCAGTAACACTTTAGTTTATGCGTTTCTCTGACCTTGATTTAAGCAAACAATACAGTTACGCGGATTACTTCCGGTGGACGCTTGAAGATCGTATTGAGATCATCAATGGGAAGGTATATCAGATGTTCCCTGCTCCAAGTACCTGGCATCAGATGCTGTCGTTAAAGCTTAGCGTTAAACTCGGGAGCTTTTTAGACAAAAAACCCTGCAAAGTTTTTGCAGCCCCATTTGATGTACGGCTACCCGGAAAATCGAAGGAAGACAAGGACATTCTAACCGTGGTTCAGCCAGACCTATGTGTTATCTGCGACCCGGCAAAAATTGACAAAAGAGGCTGCATTGGCGCACCCGACATTGTAGTTGAGATTCTGTCTCCTGGCAACAACGCAAAAGAACTTAAAAACAAATTCACCCTTTATGAAGAAGCCGGGGTTAAAGAATATTGGATAGCCTCACCACAGGACAATACGTTTGTCGTGAATATTCTGGTAGACGGAAAGTATATCACTACCCGCACCCTAACGGTTGGCGACGTTGTTACCTCGCTGATACTCCCTGGTTTTTCACTGGACCTGGAAGAATTATTCGAAGGCATTAACTACGAATAAACCCTACTTAAACGCAATCTCCTTTGTATCTGCTTCAATGATCTTTGCCATAGTGGCCTTAACTGAGGCATATTCGGCTGGGGTTACTCTGTCTTTGAGAAAACGAAATTCCCGCTTGGCTTCGAGTTGGTTGCCGGTGACTTTATATTTCAGGCTGTAGCTAATCACGGGGCAACTCAGGTTGACATCCACCAGCTTTTCTGCCAGTTTTTTACCGGTAGGGATGGTGACAGCGATGGTTTCACCTATTATGGGTGCAGCGGTCACGGGCCACAGTTCTATGTCGTACTTCCTGTTCTCCAATGAAAAAAGTTGGGTAAACGGCTGGGACATGGTCCAGGGCATTTTTATTACCGACATACCTACAATGGTAGACACAAATTTTTCTACTGCAAAATCATAATCGATCTCCACCGTGTCTGTCAGGTGGTCCAGCCCTTTGAACTTCAAATTGCTCATGGTAACATTTTTACCAAATTCCGTATTGATGTCTTCGCCCAGCTTTTTGATCTGCTCACTCTCACTCAGCCCCTTGAAGTATATACGCATAAAGGCAGATTCGGAACCTAATTTAGCCACGTGCCTGTGCACCAGCGCCTTGTTGTCGCTGAGCGTAACCTTGCTGGTCCGGTAGTTGATATTGACTGGCGCAACCGGCGTGTTCAGTTTTACGATCGAAGCATTTGTTGCTGTTCCACCATCTTTAGGAATGTACAGGCCATTTGCATTCAGGATAGAAAAGAACATGGTTGCAAAGGGCAGGTAATTATTGGTGAGTTCAATAATATAGTCATTGTTATTGCTGTGCAGCCGCGCAATGCAATGATTGAAAGCTATAGTAGGTAGCTGAAATTCGTTATCGTCTTCTCCCCTGGTGCTTACGAGCACCAAGCTGGCATCCAGCCCGGCTTCACGCGCCATAGAAACAAATAATGTAGCCAGGTCCTTGCAGTCTCCCAGCTTAGCACTGAACGTGCGCGAAGCACTTTGAGGAATCAGGGCACTATGCAGGAAGGGCACTGCGCTATAATGGAAATTCTCTTCAATGTAATTGTACAACAGGCGCGCCTTCACGAGGTCTGATGCATGTTCATTACCGGCAAGTAATCCGGCCACCTTTTCCTTAATCTCCTTGTCGGCATGGGTTTTAATATTGCTTAAATCACTGTACCAGTTAGCCACATAATTCCAGTCGGGAATAGAGGAGAGAATAAGCTGCTGGGCTACATCCACAGACATGGCAGGCTCTGGCGTTATTTTCGGGTTATCGCTTTGTTCCCACACATAGAGCTTGTAGTCGTCAATATCTTTAATAGTTGGTTCCAGGGTGCCATTGAGCATCTTGTAGCTGAACTTTTTGTTTGCAGGAACCACCAGGCTGT
>CANCOG010000308.1 GCA_947379685.1 Flavipsychrobacter stenotrophus
AGCCAGTAAATACGCAGAATGGAACTGTTCAGCACTTTTACGTTGTATTCAATATTATTTGAAGGGTAGTCATCAGGGTGCCCCCTGAAATTAGTGATGAAATAGTCGGCCTGGGGTTGTTCCACAAATTCAAAACGCTTCTGGTCGGCCGGGGGGAGTATCAGGATGTTGTTTTTTACCGGGTCGGGGAAATTTGTGCTTATCTTGATTACCGAAGATTTATCTACCGCCAGCAGATGCTCCAGACCTTGTTTGAAGCATGGCCCCCAATAGTCCAGTTCGTAGTTTTCGCGGAGCGACTCGTCGGTGCGAGATACAAATTCATTGAAATATACTTCCTGGTACGGGTGGTTGCTCACCATAAACCAGGCCACCAGGCCAAACTGCAATCCACAGGCACCCACGATCGCCCATTTAAATTTGGATTCATATAATTTATTCAGGCAATAGGCTGCCAGCAGGACAAACGAAGGGTACACAAAGTACAGGTGACGCCAGTCGTCATAGATAACAGAGTGCAGTTTAATAACTGCCAGAACCGGTATGCTGAAACAAAACAAGTGCAGCATCGCATTGCGCTCAAGAGAATTTTGAAAGAAGGTTTTTGATTTGCCAAAGAAGTCTCGCACCACCATTATCATTCCCGCAAAGCCTGCAAACAACCACAAGATGGGGTTGGAGATAAAGAACCAGATAGGGAAGTACGTCCACTCCAGCTCCATTGCCGGAACGTATTTTCCCTGTATCAGCACATTGCCCGCCCAATTGTAGTGCGACATTTGCGCGTAGCTGTCTGCGAAATTACCCAGTGGGCTCTTCCAGAGGAATGGCCAGGCGGCATATAAACCGAGGCAAAAAGTAAGGAAGAACAAACCGGCATTGATCAGCGTCTTTTTCGCCAGCGCCTTGTCCTTTCTGTCCTTCAGGTAATCAGCAAAAAACAGGGCCAACATAAACGCTACCAGCATAATACCCATTACCCTTATACTTGTTGCGTAACCAGTAACCACACCCAGCAATACAAACTGCCAGGTTTTCCGCCTGTCGAATGCCAGTTGGCACACTGCCAGGGTTATTATGAACATGCACAGAAAGGGAATATCCTTGGTATTAAAGAAAGAGTGCGCATAAATTCTCGGTTCGAAGGCCAGCATCAGGAAGCCAATAGTAGCGATGATCCACTTACGATATAACCGGTAAATAAGCACATAGGCAGCGAGAGCCGCCACCAGGAAGAACAAATGCGTACACAGGTGCCGCATCAGGTAAATATCCCGGGTATCGGTGAGTTTCATTTTCTTTTCCAGGAACATCAGCGGCAGCTCGAACCCGGTACCGTAGTTACGGTCCATATAGGTAAACAGGGTCTGATCGCCATTGGTCACATATTCATAAGTGATCCTGCCGGTATTGTGCTGGAAAGGTTCATCCCAGCTGATGCCATAATCCTTATACGTGAGGAAGGTGATCACCACCGCAATCACGAACAACGCAACACCGGGTAGATAAGGCAATATTCTTTGCTTCATTGCTATATGCTATTATATATAAAGATACAGCCCACAGCTTTTGCCATGTGCAGGATAAAGGTAAAAAAAATGTTGGTTTTCGGGAGGGTTGTGTTGTTTGTGTTTTCCGGTAGTCAGAGACTCCTATGCGGCGGCGAGTAGTTGGAGACTGTTCCCAACGATTATGTTTTTTTGATAATATTTTTTCACAGGAGACTGGATGCAACTGGTAGACTCGAAAGGCTGACCAGCACTGCTGAAATTATAATGATGCCACGCATAAATATAGTTATTTTTTAAATACCAATGAGTCAAATTCATGATAAGCAAAACTAAAAGGCTTCAAGTTATATTCTCCGACGATAATTATTGTAGCTGTGCCTCCGTTAACATAAACATCTCCGCGTAAAGCTACTTTATTTGATTGCTTATCTTCATCAAATTCAAAGGTTATTTCGTCATATTCTCTGTTTCCTGAATATTTCCACGTTCCCTTTGATGTCTCGCCATAGCTATATTCAAATGTATGATTAGGTCTTAGTGTAAGTCTAATGGAGGGAATGAATTGATTATTGCTATTTGTGAGTTTAAAGCCGTGTACATAATAATCTCCAACCAAGCTTTTTTCTTCACTACTGGAACAAGATGCAGTGGCAAAGGTGAAAATATACATTATTGCATACAAGTGCTGCTTCATATGGCAATATTATTTATTATTTGTTTGTAAGAGTTTAGATTTTTGAGAGTCCAGCCAAATGTCGGTAGCCATCCAAAAAGCGAAACTAAGGTAAGTTGGGCGTAGTTTCCGAGTCCTTTAGGTCATTCCCCTCAATACTCAGCGATTGCTTAAAATATCTGTTTCGTTCATTTGGGTAAGCGGATTAAACAAAAAGCTTTGAGTTTTTCTTCAGTCGTAGACTGCTACCTTCAAGGGCGTAGTCAGAAACTACGCCCAATGTTTATGTTCTTTTTTTGCAATTGTTTTTTTGTGGAAAGATCACATGCAAAGGGGAGCTTTGTCTTTCTCTATCCCAAACCCCATTTCCACCCCCATTTCCACTCATTTCCCGCTCTCCTGAAATTATCACAACCATTTTCTTTACATTCTAAGCAAACATTTATAACTTCGCAATGAAATATTTTATATCATGAAAAAAGCATTATCTTCCTCACTCCTTATCATTTTACTTTTCTCGTTTGTGCAGCACATGCAGGCACAGTATATTACTTCAATTGCGGGTAATGGCACACCGGGTTATTCCGGCGATGGCGGTCTTGCAATTGGGGCTACATTACACCAGCCATATGCTACTGCTGTCGATCCGTCAGGTAATGTTTACATTGCCGATTCTGCCAACAACTGTGTCCGCATGATAGCAGCAGGCTCCGGCATTATTTCAACTGTGGCAGGTACGGGTGTTGCAGGTTTTTCTGCGGATGGAGTACCAGCATCTACAAGCAAGCTCAACGGCCCGGTGGGTGTTGTGCTCGATGGTTCTGGTAACATATATATCAGCGATCAGCTTAACTCAAGGATACGTAAAGTGACCCGCTCAACAGGTATCATTTCTACTGTTGCCGGTACAGGTACAGCTGCATTTTCTGGCGACGGTGGTCAGGCTACCTCCGCTAATATTAACCGTCCTTACTGCGTTGTGTTCGACGCTTCAGGCAATTTATATATTGCCGACCGCAGTAATGACCGTGTGCGCAAAATTACTGTTGCGAGCGGTGTTATTAGCACGATTGCAGGTGGTACAGTTGGTTTTGGTGGCGATGGCGGCCAGGCAACAGCGGCAAATCTTAACCGCCCTCAGGGTCTTGCATTTGATGGTTCTGGTAACCTTTATATTGTAGATAACGGTAACAACCGTATTCGTATGATCAATACTTCTGGTATCATCAGCACTGTGTTGGGTAATGGTTCTCTTGCCTATACCGGCGACGGGACACCTGCAACCAATACGGGTATGAGCGATGGCGTTGGTATCGCTTTTGATGCTGCCGGCAACTATTATTATGCTGACATGGGCAATAACTGTATCAGGAAAGTGGATATCAGCACTGGTTTGTTAAGTACCGTAAGTGGTATTGGCGCTGCCGGTTATAACGGAGATTGCCGCACCCCTACATCTGCAGTATTGAATGTTCCAGCAGGTGTTACTTTCGACGCATCAGGTAGCCTTTATATATCTGACGGTGGCAACGAGCGTGTACGTAAGATCATCACTGCTTGTTCCGGTACACCTGCTGCGGGCAGTGCTACCGCAACTGTAACTACGGGTTGCCCTTATTATTCCACCCTGGTTTATTTAAGCGGTGCTTCTGCAGGTTGTGACTACAGTTATCAGTGGGCTTCATCTCCCGATGGTATTACTTTCACAAACATTTCCGGTGCCACAAACGCTAGTTATTCGCCCTCAATGACGAATTCAATTTATTTCCGTTGCACCATTACTTGTTCTGTTAGCGGTGCTTCTGCTACTTCAGGTCTCGTTTACCTTAATGTAAATCATCCATTGGTTATTTCTCCAATTACAGGTGCCAGCGCTCTTTGCCCTGGTACAACTACATTGCTTTCTGATACAGCGACAACAGGAAGCTGGAGTGCATCTAATTCAATAGTTACTGTAAGTTCTGGCGGTCTGGTTACTGCTGATACTACTGCAGGCGTTGATACCATTATGTATTCTGCTACCAATGCTTGTGGTACAGTTACTGCATATCACGTTATTACAGTTAACGCAATTGTTACACCTTCAGTATCAATTTCTTCTAATCTTGGCCTTTCCGTTTGCCTGGGTAATTCCGTTATTTACACAGCAATACCAACAGGTGGCGGCACAGCCCCTACCTATAACTGGTATGTGAACAGCATTTTTGCAGGGGTAGGCAGTTCGCTTACATACACTCCGTCAAACGGTGATACCATTAGTGTAGTGATGACCACAAGCGAACCTTGTGCCACATCAACCACAGCTTCTTCCTGGGTAAGAATGACCGTTGTTTCTCTGCTCACCCCATGGGTTCAGGTTACGGACGGTTTGCTGGGCTTTACAGTTTGTTCAGGTGTGCCGGTTACATTCTATACAAACAGTCTTAATGGTGGCGCGTCCCCTTCTTTTCAGTGGGCGGTTAACGGTGCTGTAGTAGGAGCTGCAACTTCTTACACTTACACCCCTTCAAATGGCGATCAGGTTACTGTAAAAATGATCAGTTCCTTTGGTTGTGCCAGCCCGGCAGCAGCGTTTGATACCGCTACAATAACTGTTGGCATCACCGAAACACCGACCCTCACAATTACTGCTGACCCAGGCGAAAACACTTGTGTAGGCTACCCTGTTACTTATACTGCAACCTGGTTATACGGAGGCCTTAATCCACAATTCCAGTGGAGGAAGAATGGCATTCATGTAGGAACAGGACAAACCTATACTATCGTACCAAGTACTGGGGATGTTATAGAATGTGTATTGTATGTCGACACTTTAACTGTACCCTGCCGTACTGCAGATTCTGTATTCAGCAATGTGTTACACATGGTTGTGGGACCATACATTACCCCAACTGCCACAATTTCAGCTAACCCTGGTACATCCATTTTCCTGGCTACCAGCGATACCCTTACAGCAACTGTTACCAATGGTGGCGCAAGTCCAACATACCAGTGGTATTTGAATGGTCACATTGTTCCGGGTGCTACAAATAGTGTATACATTACTGATACGCTTGACAATATGGATTCAGTTTATTGCAGGGTTCATGGTTCCGATGTTTGTGCTACTCCTGTTTTCTTTAACAGTGATACACTTGGTTTCCATGTTACCAACATTGTTGGTGTTCAGCAAACTACTCATGAAGGAAATAATATCAATCTGGCTCCAAACCCTAACAAGGGTATTGTGACCATTAGCGGTATTGTTACAGAAGAGGCTGGCGATGCAACCATACAGGTAACAGACATTCTCGGTAGCGTAGTGTATACAGGCAACGTATCAATTGCTAAACGAGCCATCAAAACTCAGATAGCATTGAACAGTAATCTCGCAAGCGGTGTTTACCTGATGCATGTCATCACAGCTTCAGGTCATGAGGTGTTGCGCTTTACATTAAGCAAATAGTATTTGATCAATTTTGTTGATTAAAGCCAATTACTCTCGCAGTACTTGGCTTTTTTCATTTCAGCGAGCACTCGTCGCCCAGTTCTATTTGTTGAAATTTACCGTTAGTGAAGTTTTTCGACCGTTAGTGAAGTTTTTTTGGAAGCTGGTGAATCCAATGCGTAAGTTGCACTAGTATTCCTTTGAGAGGCATTAGTATGAACGGCAGCAAAAATTATTATATGAGCTTAAAACGTTGATTATGGTCAAACCGGTGACCGGTAGTAATTTAACTCGTCATGTATTGTGTGCACATTGATTTACATAGCATTTTTAAGTAAATTGCACCCAAAAATAGATATATTAGTACATCAGCGTTACTTATGCATTGCAAAAAAATAAATGAAAAGATGGTTCGATTTTACTGTCGTTCCTTGAAAAACAAATTGAATTGAACTCAAATAAACCAATTAAGAACCCTATTGCTCAAACATTCCCACATTTAGATATGAAAACTTCACTAGTATTTATCAGCACATTTTTCGCGGCACTTTTTTTCGCAGCCATTAGTTTTTCGCAAGTGCCAACTATTTCTTCGGTTACCCCATCCATGGGGAGACCCGGC
>CANCOG010000309.1 GCA_947379685.1 Flavipsychrobacter stenotrophus
AACGAATATTCAGGAACCATGCTCTCATCGAACCGGTAATAGGCTAGATGCTGCCCGTCGCTGCTCCAGTCAAAAGCCCTGGTGAATTCAAATTCCTCTTCATATACCCAGTCGCAATTTCCATTAATAATCCTGTTTTTTTCTCCGTCGGTTGTTACTTGCACGACGAGGTCCTTTGCAAGGTCCTTATAATACAGGTTATTGTTTTTTACATAAGCAACACGCTCGCCATCGGAGGAGAAGGTGGCATGTAAAACCTTGTCATAGTCCAGCGGCTTTACCGTCCCCGATGCGATATCATATACATAAACATGGTAAAGTGCAGATCTGCGGTAAATATTTTCATTGTCAGCAAACAGCAACATTTTGCGTTCATCCTTACTGAATACATAACTTTCCGGCTTCAGTTCGTTGGTGCCCGATTTATTGAGACTGGCATCGAACAACGTTTTTTCCATTTTTCCCGTTTCCAGGTCGTAGACCCTGATGAGCTTGTGTCCGGCTTCTTCATCTATTTGGGTGTAATGTTTACCATCGGCCATGGCATTGAAGCCTGGCACGTCCTTCATTCTGAAAGTATTGTTCTTATAAATGTCTTCAAGGGTAATTTGTTTTGTGCCGGTTTGGGCAAATGCTGTGTGCACATAAAAAGCAGCCAACAGCAACCATGATAGTTTGCGCATAATTAAAATATTACTTGGCCAAAAGTAATACCTAAACAGCAAAATGCCACCATGACTTCCTCACCCGATTGAAGGGATAATTTTATTTGCTACCTAATTCAGCGGCATGCCCATCCATGTATACTTATAGAACATAGACTTTCGGCCCATTTTGCCCTTACTGAAGTAGTTTTTGAGAAACGATTTTTGCTCGTCGGCATGGTCCATAGCATCGTCGACTGATTTCCAAAGGGTTATTTTCAAAGAACTAATATTTGCATCAGGGTTATTGATGCTCTTAAGTTTTGCTTTTGCAGCAACAAATTTTTCATATGCCTGATCGACCATCATTTGTATCTCCGCATCCGATTTTGCCGGCTTAAACTGGGCATTCCGGTAGTTGATAAAGGCGTTGAATTCGTTTATTCCTTCATTAAATTCCACGGTTGCACTGTTGTATAACTCTACGTTGCCATTGTTATGTTTTACCTCGTCGCTCCTGATATTGTAATCGATCTTACTCTTTATGTGTGCCAGGCGATCATATATCAGACCGTTTTTAATGCCATTTCCTTCTATGCGTCTTGCTGTTGCCTTCAGCTGAGCCATTTCATCCATCTTTTCAAATGCAGCAATAGAATCGTTATAACTGAAAAACGCTTTTGATGTGTTGGCCTGGGTCTTGCCAACATAGAATTCTGCATTGGTGACAGGGTAGTTCAGGAATTCCCACATTGGGTCGAAGGGCATGTGGGTTTTGATCATTGCCGATGGAGATACTTTAAAATAAGCATCATTTATTTTCGGTACAAACGTGCCATTATTCAGGTACCCGGAACCCCAGGTCGGGTCAAAAATATACCAGCTATCATTCAGCCGGGCAGCACACCATGCGTGTGAAAGGTAAGATGCATAACCATTGGACTTGGTATAACCAGTTACTACAAACGCTTTCAGCGCTGCTTTCTTGCAAATATCCTGAAACACAGCTGCGTAGTTTTCGCAAATCCCCTTGTGGGTTGCCAACGCTTTAGATATTTTATCTTCGGGTTTTTCATCAAATTTTATCACGAACATGTTCTCCGCATCATAGGCAATATTGGAGGCTGTCCATATAAATATTGCCCTCAGTTTATCAGAGTCCGTTTTGAAATTCTGGTTGATGTAATTGGCAATGTCCAGAGTAGTACCGGCTTGGGCTGCCGGTATAGTAAGTGCCACCTTATCTATAGCCGCATAACGGCCGGGCTTTTTTTGTGCAAACCCATTTATGCAAGTGATTAAAGCAATAAGAACACAGGTAAATCGTTTCATAATTATTTGTAAGGTATATTAAGAAGTGATAATGGCTAGTTTCTAGAGTGCGGTCAAGCGGAAATTGTCTATATATATTGAGTACGGTTTACACTTTTTAGTTTTGACTTTTTCCTTTTGACTTGACACTAGCCCTCATCATACATGCCCCAATTATGGGCAAGTGCTTTCCATTCGGCTTCCGGCAAGCGGGCAACGCCTGAGTAATGACCGGCTAGCAACTTCTGCCGTTGGGCTTCGTACAACGTCACGGCGCAAGCCACTGAAATATTCAGCGATTGTACCATGCCTACCTGTGGAATAATAAAGTTGCCATCGCAATACTTCAGGCACTCTTCGGTTACTCCGGCGTGTTCATTTCCAAAAACCAGTGCAATACTCTCTGAAAAATTCAGATCGTACATGGAACAGGAATCTACTCCAAGGTGCGTAGCAAATACCTTTTTATAACGTGCTTTTATGGCTTTCATACATGCTTCCGTATCCTCAAATTCATGTATGGTAAGCCATCCTGCTGCACTGGCGCTGCTCTTTTTACCAAACTTTTTATGTTTGTCTATCAAGTTATTCAGCACATATATTTCCTGTATACCCACTGCATCGCAGGTACGCATTACCGCCGAAATATTGTGCGGGTCCCGCACATTTTCCATAACAACTGCAAGGTCGGGTTGGCGAAGGTTGAGTACCCTGGTTATTTTACTTGTTCTTTCGGGGGTCATATTTCTGGATAATAATTTAGGTAAGCAAGGACCAGTGTTGTATCACAGTGGACTTCATTGATCAGGGGTGCAAAAATATAAAGTAATGGTTTAAACCAACAGTATTGCATCCTTAAATTCATGATTCACTTTGAAATAAACTGCAGGCGATAGAACAATGTTAACTTTGTGGTACAAGTTTTGCTTAGGAAAAATGAGACGGGGAAATAATTGTTGTACTTTTCGCACATTCAGGAATTGAGCAACTGCCCTAGTGGTTTTATTTCCCGAATGTTTACTTTTGAAACTTATTCATGAAACCCGGTATAGTACTAGGTATTAGTCGCCCTGATTTGTTGCTGGAAGAAACCCTGGCAGATATTTTCCGCACGTCGGCTAAAAAGCATGCCGATAAAACAGCACTTATTTTTGGTGGTTCTGCTGTAACCTATAAACAGTTGGACCAATGGAGCGATGCCATGGCGCAATATCTTGCCCAAAATGGTATAGTACCTGGAGATGCAGTTGGTTTGTGGTGGCCCCGCGGACTTGAATTACATGTCGCTGTTTTGGGCATTGTGAAAAGCGGGGCATCCTACGTGCCATTGGACAGGGAAATGCCTGCGGAAAGGGTAGAGACTGTTTTAAACGAAGTAGGTGCAAAAGCCTGCATCAGCGACGGGGCTCTTACACTTAGTTGTCCGACATTAAAAGTGGTTGGCCAACCGGGGGCAAAAGAAGAATTTGCAATTACGGCTGGCCCTGCGCCCGATAATTGGGCGTATGTTTTATATACATCTGGCAGTACCGGTAAACCCAAAGGGATACCTATTACCCACCGCATGATATGCCACCTCGCAAGGGCTGAGCAATCGGTAATTGATGTTCATACCGAAGATAAGGTGTACCAGGGGTTTTCCGTGTCGTTTGATATGTGGTGCGAAGAGGTGTGGATCAGCTACCTGGTTGGTGCTACAATGTGGGTTGCCGATGCGACTACCACAAAATCTATTGATGAGCTCGATGACGTTTTACGCAAACAACGAATAACGGTTTTCCATACAGTGCCGAGTTTGCTGGCCGTAATGAATGACGATATCCCCTTGTTACGTATAGTAAATGCCGGTGGCGAAGCTTGTACTGTTCAGGTGCTTTCCCGCTGGTCGGTACCATCACGCCAATTCTATAATAGTTACGGACCAACTGAAACAACAGTTACCGCAACGCTCACTACACTTAAGCCGGGTGACCCCATTACTATTGGTCAGCCATTGCCTAATTACAATCTGGCAGTAGTAGATGAAAAAATGCAGCTATTGCCAGCTGGCGAGCGGGGAGAGTTAGTAGTAACTGGCCCAGGAGTGTCTCACGGATACGTTAACCGACCTGACCTTACGGCTGAAAAATTTCTCGACAAACCTGAATCGCTGGCGCTATTACCCGGTGACAGGGTATATAAAACGGGCGATGCGGCTATCATTAATGCCGATGGCAGCATTGATTTCCAGGGAAGGCTGGATGACCAGATCAAGCTCAGGGGATACCGTATTGAGTTGGGTGAAATAGAGAACCAGCTCAGCAACCTTACCGATATTACAGCGGCTGCTGTGGCCGTAAAGAAAGATATTAACGGGCAGGACCACCTTGCAGGATATGTAGTGTGTGACGACCCGGTAAAAATGAACCAGCAGAGCATTAGAGAGGCGCTGGGGAAAGTATTGCCCACTTACATGGTGCCCAGCGTAATTGTGCAGCTTTCCGAAATGCCCCGCTTGCCCAGCGGAAAAATAAACAGAAAAGAATTACCAGTTCCTGCCATGCTTATGGAGCAGTCCATTGCAACGGCCGATGATATTATTGATATTGATGCACCCATGGGCGAAAGGGTGATAGCCGCCCTGCGCAAGAATTTCCCGAACAGGGTCATAGAACTATCGCATGATTTCTTTACAGATCTGGGTGGGCATTCCTTGCTGGCAGCAGCCTTTGTGTCTCGGTTGCGTAAGGATGCCAATATACCACAGGCATCTTTAAAAGACATTTATACCCGAAGGCCGTTAAGTGCGCTTGTGAACTACTGGGAGACAAAGCCGGTCGACAAGGTGAAAACCAAGAAGGTTTTTAATGAGGTTCCCCAAAAGCGCTTTATAGCCTGCTGGATAGCCCAGACTTTTTCTTTGTTATTGATCTACGGTTTGTTTGCCGTACAGATATTCTTCCCTTACCTGGGTTACTACTACGTAAAGGAAGAAAGCCACAATATTGGTCTGGGTATCACTACGGCATTATCTGTTTACTTCCTCATCCCTCCCATTTTTACAGCACTGAGTATTGCGGTAAAATGGCTGGTGATTGGCAAAATGAAGGAGGGTGATTACCCGCTGTGGGGCACCTATTACTTCCGTTGGTGGTTTGTAAAAACATTCCAGCGCTTGCTGCCATCCGAGTTCCTGAACGGAACACCATTATATTGCGGTTACCTGAAACGTTTAGGCGTTAAGGTGGCCAACGATGCCCAGTTGGCAGCTCTCACCATTGGTGCCGAAGATTTGGTGTCCATTGGCAGCGATGCAAGTATCAGCTCCATGGTGGTACTCAATAACGCCTTTGTTGAAGATGGCCTGCTCAAGTTGCGCAAAATTCATATTGGTGACCACGCATATGTGGGCAGCAGCGCTATTGTTGCAGGTGGTGCTACTATTGAGGACTGGGGTGAACTCATGGACCTAAGCTACCTGCAGGAAGGCAAGACCATTAAACCAGGTGAAGTATGGCAGGGGAGTCCTTCCATGCTGAAAGAAACAAAACCCATTGAGGAGCTTCCTCAGCCGTTGTATGTTTCAAAGATGAAGCGGTTCAGCTATAAAATGATATTTCTTTGTTGCCTGCTGCTCTTCCCGTTCGTCATCATTTTACCACTGTTACCAACTGTGATTATCCTCAATGATCTGGATAATGCCACGCCCGACTATGACTTTAGTTACCTGATTGTAACACCTTCACTGGCACTGAGTTACATCATTATTTTTGCGGCTGTTACTATATTACTTACCCGCTTGTTGCAATGGGGTATTAAGCCGGGCAAGTACCCAATATACAGTGCCTTCTATGTGCGCAAGTGGTTTGCCGATCAGCTCATGACCTTGTCGCTTATAGTACTGCATCCTATTTATGCAACAGTGTTTGTATCAGTATGGTTCAGGGCGTTGGGTGCTAAAGTGGGTAAGAATACTGAGATATCCACAGCAAGTAGTGTAACACACCCATTGCTCGAAATAGGGTGGGGGGCATTCGTTGCCGATGCCGTTACGCTTGGCGAAGCTGATGTGCGCGGGCAGCAACTGATATTGGAGAAAACAGTTATTGGTAATAATAGTTTTGTGGGTAACAGCGCCCTGGTACCGCAAGGTTACCATCTGCCCGGCCGTATGCTCATTGGTGTACTATCTACACCGCCTACAAAAGAACAGCTGGCCGGAGATAAGGCGAAAGATTGGTTTGGATCCCCGGCCATTGCCCTGCCGCGCCGCCAGGAAAGTCGCACTTTCCC
>CANCOG010000310.1 GCA_947379685.1 Flavipsychrobacter stenotrophus
GGTGAGCATTCCTGAAGTAGCACCGCCACCACCAAAGCGTGTAGTGGAGCGTTTTACCAAATTGAAACCACCTGCTTTCAAGATGCATCTGCTGTACAGCAGTACGTTCTTTGATAAGGATACAACCCGCATGAAGCTGCTCAAAATACCTGAATTCAAACCTCAGATAGCCACGGCAGTAACCCCGGTGCCCGTGAAAACCAGCCCAATTAAACCAATGCCGGTAGCAAAAACCGGTGAATATTCAGTGGACAGCCGTGAAGATTCAAAGGAAACTACCCTGGAAGTTTACCTCACGAACGGCAAGGGTAAGTTCTACAGCACTACACCACAGGTGTTTATCCTCGATCCCGTAAATAACAGCAAGGAGATTAAGAAATTTTACCGTACAGTTGATGCAACAGGCAACCCGGACCCAATCACCAACCTGGCTGCCGGAAAGTATGACCTCACCATCGCGGGCCGCGACGACCTGCTGGCCCATGTGGATATGGTAGCCAACAGGCGCAATAAAGTGTACGTTAAAGTAAAAAATTATAGTCTGTACTTCTATTACCTGGGTGCCCCGGACAGGCCAGTGACCGAGTTCAAGGCACTGGTCATTCAGCGTAATACAGCTAATGGTAAACAGGTGGTACAAAAGTGTACTGAAAGGCTGGAATATGAACCCGGCAACTACCATATCGTGATCAGCACTTTTCCTGAAGATGTGCGTAACGTGGATCTGGAAGCTGAAGCAGCCGGTGGTATAGGCATTGCGCAACCCGGTTTTGCCAAATTCACATCAGAGGTAAATGCAACGTCTGCGGTATTGTGCAAGCAAAACGGAGACAGATATGTTTCTTTTTATACACTCACACTCAGCGACCCATCAGCGCAACACTTGCAGATGCAACCCGGACTCTACCAGGTAACCTATAACAATGGCGCATCCAAGTTCTCGACATCCGACAGGGTAGTTCAGTTCACAGTAAAGAGCAACGAAGAAACGCAGGTAATTCTCAAAAAATAATACGTTTATGCAGGATATCAGTATAACCCACGTTACACATTCAGCCCCCGAATATGCCGAGGTGTGGCAGTTGCGTGAAGATGTGCTGCGCAGGCCCCTGGGTATGTCGCTGAAGAATGAGGACCTGGGTATGGATGCTGAGGACATTATATTTATTGCCAAACATGACGGCAAGGTTATAGCCTGCCTCATGCTGCATCATATTGGTGGCCCTATTATGAAGCTAAGGCAAATGGCTGTTGCCGAAACCTGGCAGGGTAAGAATATTGGCAGGTTGCTGGTTACAGAAGCAGAAAAATATTGCGCCCTGAATGGTTTTACCACCATTATACTCCATGCACGGCAAGTAGTATGCGGCTTCTACGAAAGCCTGGATTACTACATCACCAGCAGTGTTTTTACAGAAGTTGGCATTCCGCACCTGATCATGAAGAAGGAATTATCGGCGATAGGGGAGAATTAGTTGACTAGAACTTTAATTTCGGAAATATATTTCCGAAATTATCCAAAAAGCACCAAAATCCTTGGAATAAAGTCAAAATCGGAAATATATTTCCGAAATTCCCAACGAATCCAACATTCCGGCTACTATGCAATTTACGGGCATTATGGCCGTGAGAATTTTATGGAACTATCAAAGCGGCTGGGGCTCATAGAAAAAAGGGCTGAAAGGATCATTGATAATTTTCAATTGAAGCTGGCAGAGATGGAACAAATGGTTCAACGTTCGTTCCTGCCACAAGAGCTAAAGGAAATTTATATGAAAAATGTAATTGATAGGTTGGAGCGTATAGCGGAGAAGGGGTAAATTATAGCTGCCTTCCCCCTGAAAAAGTCAACCGCAATGATCCAAAACCCCGAAGGGTGTTTAATAATAATAGCCGAGGGTGTAAACCCTCGGAGCAATATTGAAAAACACCTACCCCAGAGGGGTAGAACTTAATTTAGATGTAAGGTTTTTGGGGGATAGTCTTCAAAAACATTGCATCAGGAACTCAGGATCAGCAACAGATTTAACTTTTTCAGCAAAGCTTAACTAGATAAACACCTTTTTCTCACTCAACCTTTTTCAACACGCCCTTATCCCAAATTTCAGTCTTGGTTAGGTTACCATTGATATCCCAAAAATACCAATTGCCCGACTTTACATCATTAAAAACGTTATGAGAAACAATCATTTGCACATCGTGATAATCACCTCGATATACAGTGTCAACCTCTACAAAATAATCGGGTGTTTTAAGCGGTTGAAGATATTGACCCAAAGTTTTCTTTTGACCGTTTGAGTAAAACTCCATATAAACGCCTACTTTATTTCCATCAATACAGAAATACAATTCATTAGGGGAGCCATTTTCATGATATGTTTTAACAGGCCCAACGAAAAAATCACCGGGCTTCTGCATATATTCCTCCTTCAAATTACCGTTAGCATAGAATTGTCTGCGTCATTCAAATTCATATTTTTCGCTACGGTTTAATCCATAAGAGCGATAACAGTTTTTGATTGTCTTGCATCCATTATAAAACGAAGTATCGATATAAAACGAGGACCTGACTTGTGCTGCCAAAGGTAGACATGACAAAATCATCAATGCAACTAGTGATGAGTAAACAGTATGAAGAAGCCCCATAATTATATTTTTTTGCCCTAATATGCTAATTCGGTCTGGCCAGCATAATAGGTTATTGCTTTGCAAACATCTTGCAGTCAAGATATAAATTGTCCGATGACATATCTATGTCGCTATTCCATGCTACAGTGCCAAAAACAATCTTGGCTTTTCGAAACATAGCCTCATCCTCCAATGGGCGGAAAACAGGATATTTAAGATAGGGTTCTACGGAGAAAATCCCGCTTTCTCCGTTATCGAATTCAAGTTCGAGTTGATAGTTGTCAAGTGGTCTTACAGACGCAACGCGAGGATTCATATTCCATTTTTGTAAAGTTAGGCAACATGCTCTTAATAAATACCAAAGTCATTCGTCCCCCCTTATTCGAAAATATTTTTCCCCGCCATAGTACTATCTTTGGTGAAAAGAATTGAACCATGATATTGGACAGAACGGTGCAACCTGCTATTCACGACGCAATAGAATTTGATTATAAATTACCTCCATTGAATTCAGTAAAGCTGGATAATGGCCTTCCATTATATTGGGTAAATGCTGGTGTGCAGGATGTAGTGCAGATTGACTGGGTATTTCCCGCTGGTTTGTGGTATGAGGTAATGCCCTCTACTGCCCATGCAACTGCTGGCTTGCTGAAAAACGGCACAGAAAAATTTACATCGGCCGAAATAAGTGAAGCACTCGAATTTTACGGTGCCCAGTTGAAAGTAAATGCCGGAAATGACTTTGCCACCGTAACATTGTATACACTTACCAAACACCTCCCGTCGTTATTACCCATGGTGCTGGAGATCATTACCGGTGCTACCTTCCCCGAACATGAAGTTGAAATACACAAGCGAAACGCTATTCAGCGCCTTCTGGTTAGTCTGCGCCAGTGCGAGTTTGTGGCCAATCAGCGTATAGATGCTTTATTGTTTGGTGAGGCACACCCTTACGGCCGTTTTTCACGGCAAGAGAAAATTGAAGCGGTAACCCGGCAGGATATCCTCAATTTTTACAAAGAAAATTATAACCTGGCCAATGCCCGTATGTTTATGGCTGGCCGCATTGGCGATAATGAAGTAAAAAATCTGAATGCTGTTTTTGGCAACCTCAAACTGGAAAGCAAGGAACCATCGAAACTGGTGTTTCCGTCCGCACCGGTTTCAGAGCGTGTACAACGCATTGCAAATGATGCCGATGGAGTACAGGGTGCCATACGCATTGGCAGGCTGTTTCCTAATCGCCACCATCCCGACTATACTCCTTCGGTAGTGTTGAACACACTGTTTGGTGGCTATTTCGGTTCACGACTCATGAGCAATATCCGTGAAGACAAGGGGTATACCTATGGTATTCACAGTTCTCTCGGTCCTGAAGTTAACGGAGGCTCACTCATAGTTTCCACCGAAACCGGTCGCGACGTAGCTGAACTTGCAGTAAAAGAGATATATCGTGAAATGGAACTATTGTGTAATGAGCCTGCTGACGAAGAGGAATTGCTGCTGGTGAAGAACTACCTGCTCGGCGGTATTCTAGGCGACCTCGACGGCCCATTCTCTATACTTCAGCGCTGGCGCACACTTATACTGCACGGGTTCACTGAAGAACATTTCAACAACAATATCCGTATTTATAAAACCATAACACCTAAAGAGGTACAGTTATTGGCCCAGAAATATTTTAACCCAACTGATTTCTATGAGATTGTCGTTATATAATCTGATAATAAATTTTCATGTGTTCGCCAAGGTATTTACAAGAGCACTAAGTCTTAAAGACCAGATTTTTACCAACTAAATCTAATGCCACTCGTATCAATAAATAACCCCGGCCAGAAGCCGGGGTTATTTATTGATAGTTTTTTATTTATCGGTCTACACCCTCGCCCTCCAAGGTAATTCAGGTGCATTATTAAGCAGCCCAAGATATCTGGCCAGTACAAACAGGTAATCGGAAAGGCGATTGAGATATGGAATAACCAATGGTGCCACAAATTCACCCTCTTCCTGCATAGCTACGCAAATTCGCTCAGCGCGCCTGCATACGCAGCGTGCCACATGGCACATTGAAGCAGGCAGGCAACCACCCGGAAGAATGAAGGACCGCATCTCTGGCAGTACTTCGTTCATGGAGTCAATTTGCTCTTCAAGCCAGGTAATATCCGCTTCATGCAGGTCGGGCAATTTCATTTTTATGTCCTTTCCGGGGTCAGTTGCCAGTGCAGAACCAATGGTAAACAGCCTGTCCTGTATTTCGCGGAGCTGAAGTGTGATTGAATCATTGTTGCTCATGTCACTCACCACACCTATTTGTGAGTTCAACTCGTCAACGGTCCCGTAACTTTCAATACGTATATGGCTCTTTGGCACTCTCACGCCACCTATCAGGCTTGTTCCGCCCTTATCACCGGTCTTGGTATATATCTTAAACATTGTGTTTTTTCTTTAGAGAGTTAACCTTTCCTTTGAACGCCATACTCTGGCGCATTACATTAATTGTACTTTGTGATCTTAATTTATTCTTATTGCGTCTGACATAGTGTTCTTTGTGAATTCCTTCGTGCCCTTTGTGTTGAGGTATCAATGTGCCGGATTTACTTCGAAATGTCGGTTTCCACAACTCCGTCGCGAATACGTATGACCCTTTGGGTGAAACGGGCAATATCTTCTTCGTGTGTAACCAGAACAACAGTATTGCCTTGCTTATGTATTTGCCCGAATAGCTCCATGATCTCTTCCGATGTCTTGGTATCGAGGTTTCCCGTCGGTTCATCAGCCAGCAACAAAGATGGGTTATTGATCAGTGCACGGGCAATAGCCACACGTTGGCTCTGGCCACCACTGAGTTCATTAGGTTTGTGATGCGCCCTGTCCGATAGACCTACTTTTTCCAGCATTGCCCTGGCGCGCTCTTCACGCACACTCTTTTTTAAACCTGAATAAATGAGTGGCAAGGCTACATTTTCCCATGCAGTTAGCCTGGGCAACAGGTTAAATTGCTGGAAGACGAAACCGATCTCCACGTTTCGCACATCAGCCAGCTGGTCATCCTCCATATGGCTGACATCCTTGCCGTTCAGTACATAGGTGCCGTGGGTGGGGGAATCGAGACAGCCCAATATATTCATCAGCGTCGACTTTCCCGAACCTGAGGGCCCCATGAGGGCTACATATTCGTTTTCGTTTATGAGCAGATCGATGCCTTTTAGCACAGGTAATTCCTGCTTGCCTAAAAAATAACTTTTGCTGATATCCCTGAGCCTGATTACTTCTTTCATTGTATAAAATGCATCAATCTTATGGAAACACGCTGCCGCCAATATACGGCGGAGACTGTGGTATTAATTATGGCATCGTTCCTTACATTTGTAATGATATAAAAATCAGCCGTTCCAAAAATACGTATAATTTCACCCGCTCTATGCTGTGTTTTCCAAATTGTAAGATAAACCTCGGCCTGTATATAACCCGGCGGCGCGATGATGGTTACCATGACCTGGAAACCATTTTCTACCCCGTTATGTTTCAGGACACACTGGAAGTGGTTCCCGCAGCGGAAACCAACCTGCATTTGAGTGGTGTAAAACTGGGCAG
>CANCOG010000311.1 GCA_947379685.1 Flavipsychrobacter stenotrophus
TTTTTGAATTGCTGATTATCTGAAAGTAAATTTAAGAAATTTCTTATTAATAGACAGTGAAAAGTTAAAAAACGTGAGGGAGGCCCGCCTTTTAATCGTTATTTATTAACCATAAATTTAAAATGTCTTTCTGGTTGTTTAAATTCTAGTTTTTTCCGTCAGCTTTTTCAGGTGTATTTTGCATACTTCGGGGTGTTTCATGGCTATTAAAGTTTGCGTTGTGATGCTCGTTATATCACTTCATGTTGTTCCTCATAGTTTTGCAATGAAGCAGAATTTAACCAGGTTTTTCCCGGGGCATTGGTATGACCAAATCGTGGCATATTTTTTGTAAGTTTGAAATCGTAAATAGTTTTTGCTCATGCATTGCAAGTATCTTGTTTTTTCTGTTTTGGTTTTGTGTTCATTCGGTGTTTTTGCAAAAGAGCGGACTTACTTTGGTAGGGTTACAGACAAGGGAAATCATGGCTTGGCCAACGTTATGATAGAAACGGTTGATGGCCTGGAAGTAATGCAGTGCCGGGCGAACGGTGTTTTTTCGTTCAAAGCCAATACCGATACCATTAATGCAATAGATGTTCTTTGCCCTGGCTACGATACAAAGGAGGTGTCGTTGGAGGATATTGGAAATGATTCTCTGTTTATAGTATTGACTAAGAGCAATAATTATCTTGGTGGAGCAACGGTGTCTGCCAAGGGTGGAAAAACTGAAGAGGAAGTTGTTGGTGTCAATAGGGGTGGGCATAGCCATGGATGTTATTTTTCCTACAAGGATGAGCTGGCTGTATTTCTAAAAGTAGATAGCCAAAAGAATGCGGTGATCAAGGAAGTTGGCGCTTACATTACGAAAGAGGGGCATCCCGAGACAAAGTTCTTACTACATGTTTATAGGAAGGACTCGGCTACTGGTGCTCCCGGAGATGAAATAACTGACACTTTGTTGCAGATGCAGGCAAGAAAGGACAACGAATGGATAAGGGCCGATATCAGTGACCGGCTGATTCAGGTTAACGGTGGCGTTTTTATCTCGGTGGAATGGATATTGGGGAATGACAATGATTACTTCATGTACCCAATTAAAGATGCAAAGAATTATTATGCGGGTGATGACTCTTTCAAAACTGTGTTTAATGGTCAGGTACTTGGATTATCGTGGGAAGATGGGGGACAACCCATAGTTTATAAGCGCTACGCCCACAATATCTATGATCATCATAATGAAGACGTTTGGTTTAAAAATCCCCCACTACGCGGTGGGCACAAGGGGAGGGAATGGATAACTCCAATGTTGTATTATAAGTATTCCTGGAAAGATAAATAAATAGGGGTTTCTTCGCGAAAATGAATGCAGAACCGTCACATTATCAGGTGATTTTTGATTGCCATTTTGCATCGGCTAGTGAAAATCTCCATTTTTTAATTGAATTTAAAAGTTCCCGGAAGAAAAATACCTTCATCTGTGGTTGTTTTATTGAAAAATTGGTAGCTTGCAGGGTAAATAGAGAAGACCAAGTACATTTACTAACTTTTTAAAATCAAAAAACATGGATACTTCAAAAATGATCACCGCATATTGCCTGAAGACAAAGGAAAAAAATGTTCCAATGCAGGATGCAGTTATCTCAAAAACAGCAAAAGGCGGTTACATGGCAAGCGGCCATGATGGCAAAGGCAATAAAATGGCAGCTATAATGGGTGAGGCCAAGGCTTTACAGGCAATTAAAGACGGCGTTGCTACTAAAGGATTTTAATTCTTACAGAATTTATTTGACACTGCGCTTCTTCTCGGGCGCAGTTTTTTTATGTCCGGGCTCAATTGTGCAAAACCGCGCGACTAAACAAGAAACTACGTATTCAAACGGAATGTCAGCAATAACTCGCCCTCGTTTTCAGTTTCACAATCGAATTTGAACCCTAGTCTTTCCAATAGGCTGATTGACCTTGCGTTTTCCCTTACTGTTATTGCAAGAATTACCGGGTTACTTACAGATACACTGGCAAGTACCGCGCTGGCCGCTTCAGCCGCAAACCCCTGCCCGAAATATGCTGGTAAAAACGCAAATCCAAAATCGCTGTACTCCAGATAAGTTCTCTTAATCAAGGTAATGGCACCAATGGGTGTTCTACTATCTTTTAGGCGAACCAATCGATAGTTAAAATCTGGGTTGCCCAATATTTTCTGAATATATAGTGTTGCGTCGTCCGGTGTTTTCAGGTTTCGGTCTCCAATAAATTGAAGCCACTCCTTAGTGTTAGTAAGTTCAAGAATGAAGGCGTTATCTGCAACTGTCATTTCATTTATGATCAGCCTTTCAGTTTCAAATGTAGATTGCATGGTTGGTATAGTAAAATATAATTGAATTGCCTGCTTCGCTACACCTGGGGTGCTTCATTATTGTTTTGGATGTAACAAATTAAATGTTGTTGCTCCGGCTGACGAATAAAGTGCAAAAAAATAAAATAACAAAACACCGGGTCATGTAAAGAAATTGACCGCCCAAAGGTATTAAGGAGAAGCTACCTGACGATAGTTGGAATGGGGTATTTTTAGGGTGAAAACTCATATGAATGCTAAAGGTATTCGCTTACAAGTTCTTATCGGGTTAGCGTTGTAGTAACGTAGATGTCGGGTGACGGAGGTGATTTGATCGTGTATTTAAGTATGATCTTATTGTTTGTAAATGTTCCGGTACCCACAGGTATAACTGAGCTCGTATTGTCATACTGTTCGGTTGTTAATGTACCATAGTGGCAGGCCAAGTGCGTTTTCAGGCTTTTGCCTATAAGTTCGATATTTAATTTATTTGGTTCTCCTGTGCCGAAGACATAAGCCGAATAGTGGCTGGGAAACATACTAATTGATGCGCTATCATAAGCCGCCCACGTACCCGGAAGGCCCGATTCGCAGCTTGGTTCCACTATTATATTAAACAAAAATACCTGAGGGTTTCTGGAAGTGGAAGCCAATGTTACCTTCATCGGGTAGGTGCCAGCCGCAGCAAAGTTGAACGTAAAAGGAAAACTAATTGAATCACCTGATATAGTTTGAGTGTACGCAGGGTAACTTAGGTATGTTGACGCACTTTCGAGCGTAATTGTTCTTTCTTCAATTGTGCTTGAAGGATCGGTGACGGCAAATGTTATCTTAAAATCTTCATCGACTCCCACTGATGCATAGTAGTTATGTAAATTTTTCAATTGCATTTGGTTCGATGCCGCGTTATTATCCTTCTTGGTGCATCCGGCCATGAAGATCAGTGATGGGAATATCACCAGCAAGTGTTTTAGCTTGTTCATTGGATTCATAAGATTTAATGCTTAAAGGTAATTGATTTCGTTATAGTTACTTAACAAGATGCGATTTTTTTAGGATGCGTATGGTAGCTTTTTATATCTAGCTGCTGAAATGGAACGACTTTTTCTTTGTTGCGGTTTTGTAATAACTTGCAGGCTCTGTTCTGCATTTTGCAGTGCAAAAATGAAAAAATAAGCGGTGGTCATAACTATAATTTTTGTTATCGTAACGGTGCTTGTCTCCTTTGCGGCTTTTAAAGACGATGTTCTCTGGAATAAATTGATGATGTATCCTTTCATTATGAAAAGGCCATCAGAATATTACAGAATGCTTACATCTGGTTTCGTGCATGGCGACTGGAACCACCTGTTGTTCAATATGTTTACCCTTTTCTTCTTTGGACAGAATGCTGAATCAATTTTTGCGGAAATTGCACCTACCGGAGGTGCAATTCTGTACATTATTTTGTACTTGTCAGGCATTGTTGTTTCGTCACTTCCAGCATTTGTCAAGCACATTAACCACAGCTATTATCGCTCGCTGGGCGCGTCGGGTGGGGTATCGGCAGTGTTGTTCTTTGTTATTTATTATTTTCCCTGGGCGAGCATTCGAATAATGTTCATTCCTATTGGGATTCCGGCGATTCTTTACGGCATTCTGTATTCGCTTTATTCCGCCTATATGGCTAAGCGTGGCGCGGACAATATTGGCCATGATGCGCACCTTTGGGGCGGAGTATATGGTTTTGTTTTCGCCTTCCTTGTTGACCCTTCCCATGGTAGCCTGTTGCTGGAACAACTATTGCATCCAAGGTTTTGATTTTTCTGTGTTTCAATCTACAGATTACAATGACAATCGATTGCCAGCAGAAGAGCCTATTTTGGGTCGGAACTAAAATTCAGTGTAGTTCAGTATTATAACGTGACACTCCTTTTAACCACCAGAACCTGTTCTGTGGTTTCTTTTATTTTAAAGCGTTCATCTAACCTCATCCCCACGAGCCAGGCAATGCGTTTAATGCATTCCAAAACCCAGGTATTTTCTTTTTCATGAAGGGGTACCTTTTCATTGATCAATACCCGGCTAACCTTTTTCTTTTTCATCTTCATACCAATGGGATAGAAGTAATCACCTGTTTTCCATTTACGGAGAATGATGGGAAATTCGATTTGTTTCAGGTCTATATAAGCTTTTTCGGGGTCTGTGTCTATCTGTTTAGGTCTATCCTGAATAGAAAATGCAAAATGAAATCCACCAACTGTAACCTCGCATGGCATAGATTCAATTAATATAAAATCAGCCGTGACCGCTGGCAGGGTAGTGACGATCAAAAAATCGCGGTTCCTTATGATGCGATGGGTTGGGGAGGTGATGTAATGACCAGTTTCAGAACCCAGTAAATTCAGCACCTGCTCCGTTTGCCCGGCACTGAAACCGAAGGGATGAATCAATTCATAACAAATGGTTGTCAATGGTTTGCATCTGATCAGTTTAAGTACCGGTATATAATAATCCTGACCTCGTTTATCGAGTAATTTTTTTGTTTCGGAAGCTATTGCTTTTTTGTACAATAATTCTGACTCGCCAAAACGGGTTATACTTTCATTGATGTGTCCGATAGCACCGGGAAACAATTCTTCAATTACTGGAACCAGTTTGTGCCTGAGTGCATTCCTCAAATAATCATCGGAAGCATTAGATGCGTCTTCCCTGTATTGGAATTTGTTTTCTGTTACCCATTCTGCCAGCTCCTGCTTTTGTGCAAAAAGCAATGGCCTGATGATATTATGGGCATCAGGCAAAATGCCATGTATGCCAGCCATCCCCGTACCCCTGCAAAGGTTAATGAGCAGTGTTTCCACATTGTCGTTGGCATGGTGAGCGGTTGCTACTTTTGCATATTTATGTGCGGTTCGAAGTGCCTCAAACCAATCATATCGCAATATCCGTGCAGTTTCCTGGGTGCCCTTCTTCCATTCCTCTGACTTTTGTTTAGTCTGGAATTTTATTTTATGTAAAACGATATTGTGTTTTGCACACCAGTTGGTAACAAGTTCTTCATCCAGGTCAGCTTCTGCTCCCCTTAGCTGAAAATTGCAATGTGCAACGGCAAAGGGGCAATTACTTTTAAGCAATAGTTCAGCTAAGGCCATGGAATCCAGGCCTCCGCTTACAGCCACCAGAATTGTTTTATCTGGTGCACAGAAACGTTTCGATATCCAGTTTTCCCGGAAGCGTTGCAATAATGTCATGTTAGTAAACCAGGTCCTCGTGGGCGTTTTGTAATTCGTTATAGGTGTGCATCTCTTTGGCAGCCTTGGCCTGTTCCATTCCTTTTTCATAAGTGCTTACGGCAAGGTCACGTTCTCCCATCCTTTCCAGCAACTTTCCAAGGTGGTAATATGTGGCAATGTATGCAGCATCGTTAGCAAGGTTAATTTCAAAATAGGTTCTCGCCTCAGCATCATTGCCTTCCTTAATGTATTCCAGTGCCAGCGCGTGGTTCAGAAAACAATCCCTGGGCGATTCTTTCAGCCAGGCCAGTAATTTCTCTGCTCTCTCCGTCATATTTGTTTGGTATAGCCCTGCAAAGATAATGGTAATGTCGAAGGTTTTGAGGTGACTGGAATTGAATCAGTTTAGATTATGGCGCCCAAATAGTAATGCCGCACAATTTAGGTGCGGCATTACCTGAGGGATATCAATAAAATGTTTATTTAGCGATCACAAAACGTGAATTAAGCTTATTGGCACTACCGGAATTGTCGGTGAACTGTATGGTGTACACGCCATTATTCAGCAAAGATGTATTTACCAACGTGTGCAAATCGTGGCAGGGTTGGCTGATCACTGTTCTGCCCAGCGCATCAATTACCCGTACCATTCCATCCACAGATTGAACTCCAGTGAAGTCAATATTGAAACT
>CANCOG010000312.1 GCA_947379685.1 Flavipsychrobacter stenotrophus
CTGGAATAGCCAGATACATAGTAACCTTTGATTCAAATTCACCGATATACCGAACCATGAGTTCACTTTGTTCAAATCCGGGCAAGCCTTTTAGTAATATGTCTATATTATACCAACCAAATGTTTCAATGTCAACCTGGTAGTATTCAGCCTGCGCCGAAGGTATAGGTACGAGATTTTGTGGTAATCTTACGGTCCGGGGAGCCGGATTTACAGAGTTGTTACTATTGTTCGAAGGCGCACTATTTTTATCGACAGTAGTTGAGTTTTTATTGTTGTTTGGGTCGGAGGAAAACCCACTCGCCGCCCCATTGATTGGTGTGCCATTTGAATTGTTGGTGTTAGAGTTATTATTCGTTAGGGTGTTTTTAGTTTGTTTATCGTCTTTTAAACTAGAATTGTTTGGATTTTGAGCGTTTGACTTTTGGGCAATTCCATAATTTATTGCCGTATTTTTTCTGGCAGTAATATTGCTATTTGAATTAAGTTTGTTAGCAATGCGTTGGTTATTGTTAGTAGTTTTGAGCGTAGAAAGTGAATTAGAATCCGTTGGATTTTGGGTGTTTGACTTTTGGGCAATTACTTTAGTTGCAGCCGTATTATTGTTTGCAGAAATATTGCTGGTTGAATTTCGGTTGCCGATACTATTAACAATAGCAGGATTGTTGTTAATAGTTTTGAGAGTAGTGAGTTTTCTATTGTCCATTATCAGTCCTCGCCTCTTTTCTTGTAGGTCGTCTAAAGCCTTTTTTGCATCCAGATATCGCTTACAACTATCATACGCTTTTTTATAATCATATATTTTTTCTTGGTCAATATTTTTTGCCTGCTCATCCGCATATTCAAATATCATGTGTATTTCTTCTGTAGTTAGTGTTGGATAACAGGTCATTGCCGCCTTATTGAACTGCTTGTAAATGCAATTTGCATAAGGGTCTCCATTGGCAATTATTAATGCAGAATTGCGAACAAAACTCTCCAACCACTTCCAGTCGCGCCGTTTGTCCAGCAAAGCAAGTGCAGGGCCGGTTGCATTTTTAATTGGACTATGACAAGAAGCACAATTATCGGTATATAGTACTTTACTCTTAGCCATACGCCTGTCAATTGCTTGCTCGGGTAGGGGCTGAGGTGCGGTCCAGTCGATAGAGCTATCTGAATTGATGACACCTTTATATAGCTGCATCCCTTTTTGTTGCTTCCGGGTGGGCACTGAAATAGAGATGGGGTGTACAATTTGTGGATTGCTTCCCCCCGCTGCATTCACATAGAACATGCCGCCGCTGCTCAGCAAGTCCTTTCCGGCCTTTGTAGTGAGTCCGCCAAGTATCATATCTGCCATGTTATAGGCTTCCTTAACCTCAAGGGTTACAGTTGCAGCACCCTGACTGACAATTGTACCCTTCGGTATATGCATGATCATACCCTTGGGGGTGTGCACTTCAGTGTCCTTACTAATGTCAATTGTATAAAAGCTGGAGGGGATGTCGCTGGTTTTAAGCAGTTGTTTTTTATTTGGCGTGCATTGTGCAAACAACATTGCAAACACACAGAGGGTAATGAGTATTTTCCTGGTCATAGAGCGGTGTTTTATATTAATGCCAGAAAGTACAAAAAGTAACCCTAATAATCAATATAATATTTATTGATTGAAATAAATTCTGTAGCTACCTTAGGGTGAACATTGGAATATATTATAAAAAAACAGCCCCGCAATTGCAGGGCTGTTCAAGTATTTAAAGATGTTTATTTACACTAGCATCGTCACCGGATTTTCAAGATGTGATTTCAGTGTCTGCAGGAATTTAGATCCTACGGCACCGTCTACAACACGATGATCGCAACTGAGGGTGATTTTCATTAACTGCCTTACCACTATGGCTCCGTTTTCTACAACCGGGGTGGGGGTTATTTTTCCAACAGCCAGTATGCAACTATCAGGAGGATTAATGATAGCAGTAAATTCGTCAATATCCATCATGCCCAGATTAGATATGGTGAAAGTATTGCCGGTGAATTCCTGTGGTTGTATTTTCTTGGTCCTGGCCTTGTCTATTAAAGTAGCTGCTTCTTCTGCAATCTGAGCAAGTGACTTTTGATCAGCAAACTTAATTACCGGAACAATAAGACCTTCATCGACTGCAACTGCTGTGCCTATATTAATATGGTGGTTGTGCCTTACAAAGTCACCCATCCATGAGCTATTCACCCATTGGTGACGACGGAGCGCCATAGCACAAGCCTTGATTACCAGGTCGTTAAAGGAAACCTTTACAGGTGAAACATCATTTATAGCCTTACGCGCATCGATGGCCTTGTCCATGGTAATGGTCATGGTAAGGTAGAAATGCGGTGCGCTGAACTTGCTTTCTGCCAGCCTTTGTGCGATGATACGGCGCATCTGGCTCACAGGCACATCGGTATGACTTTCCTGACCAATTGGTGACGCAGTAAATGTTTGTGGCATTGCCTTTGGCTGTGGTGCCGCAGCTTTTGCAGGAGCAGCAACCGGGGCAGCAGCAACAGCAGCTTTGGGTGCTGTTGCTGCAACAGGCTTGTACGTATCTATATCACGCTTAATGATCCGGCCGTTGTCGCCCGAACCATGAAGCTGATGAATATCAATTCCTTTTTCCGAAGCCAACCTTTTAGCTAATGGCGAAGCCTTAACTCTTCCTTCAGCGTCGTGTGCTGGCTCTGCCTCGTGAGTTTCAACGGGAGATTGGGATGCTGGTGCACCAGTTGAAGCAACGGCAGCCTGTGGAGCTTTGTCGGCGGCGGGTGCAGTAGCCGGGGCAGCACCATCTTCACCAGCAATGAGTCCGGAAATATCAGTACCCGGCTTTCCAACGATAGCGATAATGCCATTGATTTTGGCTGCACTACCTTCTGGAACACCAATATATAATAGTGTACCATCGGCATAAGGCATCACTTCCATGGTTGCCTTGTCCGTTTCTACATCAGCAATTACATCATCGCTTTTAATAGTATCACCTACCTTCTTATGCCAGGCAACTATTTTGCCTTCTGTCATGGTATCACTCAACAGTGGCATACGCACGACGGTAGCATCACCGGCAGCAGGCAATTTAGCTTTTTCCCCGGCAACAGGTGCAGGAGACGCCTCATTAGCAGGCACTGCATCAGCGGCAGGTTTAGCCACTTCATTAACTTCGGTTTCTGCTTTTGGCTCCTCAGTTGGCGCCTTGGCAGGCTTTGCTTCTTCAGTTTCCTTCTTAGCAGGAGAGGAGTTAATTATACTTTTTTCATTATCGAGAATAGCCTGAAAGTCCTCACCTGGCTTGCCAATTATGGCCATAATGCCATTGATAGGAACCCCTTGTCCTTTATCGGCTGCAATATATAATAATGTTCCGTCGACATATGGGGTAACCTCCATTACTGCCTTATCGGTCTCTACATCAGCTATAATATCATCGCCTTTAACTTCATCACCTACTTTTTTGTGCCATTCAGCTATCACCCCTTCGGTCATGGTATCACTCAGCAAAGGCATGCGTATCGCTTCCGCCATAAAATTTGTTCTGGATTTTGAAAGTCAAAAGTAACTAAACTCTCTTGATTAGTGATAAATGTTGTGAGTTTTCATTTTATTTTGTGAGTCTTTGAATTGTAGTTGGGTTACCAATCAATAAAAACACACAGATCAGGTAAACCTGCTCATTTTTAATACTCGAGATGCAGATTCAACCCACTTTTCAGCTTTGAAAGCCATGGGTTTTTCTGTACCATGTTTTCATACATTTCCTGCTTGCTCAGTACTTTAACATACTGCACACTTTTTACGCTTTCGTCTTCAATTATTTCAGTTGTAATGCGTACATTCATTTTAGTCCGCTCCCTGTAAATATCCAACAAAACGCTTCGCTGATCGCGCGCATAAGTGTCGGTCAACTCACTTGGAGAAACTATATGTACTTCATCGGGATGAATGACTTCCAGGCGCATCAGTGAAAGCTGCGCGAAGATGCTGGCCTTATTTTCATCCATCATCTTCCTTTTATATTCCTCAAATATTTCCAGTACCTCGGTGACGTTCAGCTCCTTGGGTGTTGCGTCGTGGTCAATAATTATTTCGTCGTCGAGATCACCCAGGATATCCCTGCTTAATTTCTTCTTCAATCCTGTTGCTGCAGCGGGGCGGGGTGGTGCCACCGGGTTTACCGGTTGCTGAGCGGTAACTGGCTGCGGAGTCACAGCAGGGGCTGGCTCCTGAACCACGTTGCTTGTTATGTTTTGCCCATAAGTAGAGGGCAAAGCCGGAGGAGCCATGACTGGTCGTGGTACATTTACAGCCTGTGGTGGTGCCTGTTGAGGGGCATTTACGACAGGACTAGAGTTTTTTTTTACGTCATCACCTTCTCCCGAAAGTTGCCTGCTGTTTACAGCTACCAATAGATAGCAGAGCCTTATCAGGCACATTTCCACATGCAGGCGTTTGTTGTTGGTGTTCTTGTATTCCAGTTCGCACTGGTTGAGCACATTGAGCGCCGAAAGTATAAATGATGGTGGTGCCTGGTTTGCTTTTTCGTAATAGACTGGCTTAAAATCATTGGGTACATCCAGCAATTTCACCATTCTTGGGTCCTTGCACAACAGCAAATTACGGAAATGTTCAGCCAGTCCATTAATAACTACATCGCCTTCAAAGCCTTTTTCAATGGCTTTATCCAGCATCAGCAATGTACCGCCAACATCCTGTGCCAGGATATTGTCGGTAAGGCCAAAATAGAAATCAGCATCGAGCAAGTTCAGGTGCTCCATTGTACCGTTGTACGTAAGCATTCCGTTGGTGAAACTCGCAATACGGTCCAGCATGGAAAGCGCATCACGCATACACCCCTCACTTTTTTGGGCTATTACGTGCAGAGCAGCTTCTTCGGCAATCATACTTTCTTTAACCGCAATGCTCTGCAAGTGCCCAACTATATCAAGATTAGTGATTCGCTTGAACTCAAATATCTGGCAACGACTAAGGATGGTTGGTAATATCTTATGTTTTTCAGTAGTCGCAAGAATGAAAATTGCATATGGCGGTGGTTCCTCCAGCATCTTCAGAAAGGCGTTGAAGGCCGAGGCACTCAGCATATGAACCTCATCTATTATATACACTTTATAACGGCCATGTTGCGGTGCAAATCTTACCTGATTGGTGAGTTCGCGTATATCGTCAACAGAGTTGTTACTGGCGGCATCTAATTCAAATACATTAAAAGAAGTGTTGTTCTTAAAGCTGGTACATATATCACAAACGCCACACGCTTCCATATCTTCGGTAGGCGTAAGGCAGTTAATGGTTTTTGCTAAAATTCGGGCACAGGTTGTTTTACCCACACCGCGCGGACCACAAAACAAAAAGGCATGTGCCAGATGGTGGTTACGGATGGCATTTTTAAGCGTGGTAGTAATGTGTTCTTGCCCTACAACCGTATCAAACGTTTGCGGGCGGTACTTCCTGGCCGATACTATATATTCACTCATTCTAAATCAGTCGTATGTTGAAAGTCATAAGGAAGCCGTCGAAGCGGAAAAATTCCCATCCTTATTGAAACTTGAAGCAAATTACTTAAAAATGCGCAAATGGAACGGAGTTGTTAATAAAGTTTGTGGAAAGGGAGAGCGTGCGTCATTGAATTTTGAGTTAGATGAGATTGGGTTTCGTTGGTTAAACGAATGAGCTGATAATTATTCTTTTGGGAGCGTTCAGTTTAATCAGTTAACGTGACCAAAGATTTATATTCATATCTTCGTCTTAGTTAAAGACATCAAACATCTTGGCGTGAAATTCATCCTTACATTATTTTTAATATTGGGCGTTTTAATGCTTGCCCAAGCCCAACCGATAATTACCCAGGCTAATTTTAATCCGATTCCGGGAGACCGGACAATATTTATTGTCTGTGATACCAATGGAATTTTTCCGGGTGGGGCAGGGGCTAACCAACATTGGGACTTTTCCGCTTTACATGTTTCAGCGGATGCTGATACTGCATACTATGGGGTTTGTGTGGATACATCGTTCTGCAATCATTTTCCTGCGTGTAATATCATTAAAAACTACTCATATGGTGGCGGACTTACCGAATTCTACAATTCGAATGCTGATAGCTTTAATTTGTTGGGGACGGGAGACAATGATCTATTCTTTTGGATGTATATAA
>CANCOG010000313.1 GCA_947379685.1 Flavipsychrobacter stenotrophus
ATCAGTATTTCCTGAGCCGTTTTGAAATCGTCACCGTGAATGTTGAGTTGAACATAATTATCGTATTGTTTACCAATTATGTTCTGATCAAGTAGCCCCCGGTCCTGCTCGATCAGTGATTCAATTCCTTTCTCCCTGAGCATTGCTGCTACCTGTTCAGCTTCGTCCTTCGTTTCGAATTTTTGGAATGGGATAAATTTATTCATGGGTGATCGGTTTGTGGGTTAAAATTAAATGACAGTGATTTATCTGTGTTTATTCTGAAAATATTGTCATTGTGGGGGCTGGCAGCTGAAGTTACCGATAAGTTTAGTGGAATCTAAACACGTGATATTGAAATTGCCGGTTAGTAACGGAAAGGTAGCAGTTATGGTGATGTTTCCATATATGGAATATGTTGATTGAGTGCTGCCGGGTAATTCGGAAGAGTAATTGCACCCGGCTATCGGGTTTGCCACGGTGAAATTCGAACTGATACCTGTATTGTTATAATTTCTCAGGTATAAATTCACTACTCTGTGCAAGTGCCCGGTGGGAGGGTATGCGAAAGCGAAGATCCGAAGCATTGTCCCCGTCGTGTCTGACCAGACCGCAACGGCTTTAAAAGAATCAGTACTTGTAAGCGAGCTATTCAAAAAGCCGGTGCCAACAACAAGCGTAGCTTCATTATTGTCTGTTAAGGCAGCAGTCAAATTATCAGCGTTACGAATAGAGTCCACCGTTACGATAGTAAACCGGGCTGTGTCCAAAACCGGAGTTACTAAGGTAGCCGTGCCCGCTGCCAAAGTCACTGTGGCTGCCAGGTTGTTTAGCCTGTTATTATAGGAGCAATGGTAATAAACCGTGTAATTGCCGGCTGCCAGACTGCTTGAGGAAAGAAGCACAGAACCTTGTGAACCAGGCACGTAGGGTACAATAGAGCTCACCAGAAAATTGCTGACATCAGGTGGTGTTTTTGCGGTAACTACGGGATTGGTGGTGCTTTTTTCGGACTTTTTGCAGGAAAAGGCGACTATCGAAAGGCTTATTAAAAGGAACAGTGTATAAAGGGTTTTTTTCATAAAATGCTTTTTAATGAACTGGCAGATACTCCTGCCAAAAAGAAATAAGGTATAAATTTAGTTACAATCGGCATCGGTAGTACACGAAGGCCCGGAAGTAACATCTGTGATCTCATTTAGGTGGTGTTTTTTCCAGTCTGCATGTGTTTTTTGCAAAACCTCTAAAAATACCCTTGGTGGCTGCGCTCCCGAAACTGCCTGCCGGCGGTTAAATACAAAAAAGGGAACGCCGGTTACGCCAATTTGATGTGCTTCCTGTATGTCGGATTTTACCGCATAGGCATACATGTCATTTGTAAGTGCCTCATGCACTTCAGCTTCTGTCAGTCCGATTTTCTGTCCTAATTCCACTAATACTTCTGTACTGCCAAAGTCTTTTCCTTCTGTGAAGTTGGCGTAAAACAGAACTTCTTCTGCCTTGTCACCCAGGCCCTTAGCATTGGCAAATTGAAGCACCCTATGCGCTTTAAACGAATTGGCGATAATGGAGTTTTCGAGGTGATAGTCCAGCCCCGCACCCTTTGCCATGAGGGTGACCTGTTGGTGCATTTGTGCCAGTTGCTGCCGCGAAATGCCCTTACGGGTGGAAAGGTACTCGTACACATCCATTTTGTTTTCGCCTTCAGGGATGGTAGGGTCCAGCTGAAAACTCTTCCAGACTATTTCAACATCGTTATGGCCTGCAAATTGCTGTAATGCGGCTTCATAATTCCTTTTGCCGATGTAGCAAAAAGGGCACAATACATCGCTCCATACCTCTACCTGCATTTTTGTTGCTGTTGTCTGTTTTATCATTTTTTTTGTTTTACCGTGTGGTGCTAACTATCGTCGGGATAGTATAGTGTATTTTATTACGCCGCTACAGGCAATGTCATTTACTCAAGATTTCGCGCAAAGACGCAGAGGCGCAGTTTCCAGTTTATTCAACTATCGTTCGGTTGATTTGAAGCAAAGCCGCAAAGAAAATCCTGTTAAGGCAATGATATTACCCCTACAGGTCTCGCTTAGCTTTTCGTTTTTACGACGGGCTACAACCATCGCTTATATTTTTCGCCCTTATCAGGGCTTTCCAAAAATGCTCCAAACCATGCGATTGCAGTATTGCCATCACCAATAGGCGTCAAAATTATGTAAATGACCTTGTAAACATCTGATTTTTTGAGGACAATTCGATTTGATTTCGGGGAAGTGTCTTTTACCTCCAAATTGCGGGAAGGCTATGGGCAAAAAAAAGCCAGCCTGAGAACAGGCCAGCCCCTATAAACCCTATCTCCATGAAAACGATACAAAGATACATCGACCTTTGGTGCACGTTATGGAACATTTGTTACATAGGGGTGATTTTTTTGTTCGGGCGAGGCCTGCTATTGTTAATGAATCTTGCTAAATGGGGGTTATCTAATGTGATTATTTATTAATGTTATTTGCAAATAAGTGTGTTTTGATCATCCTGGCGATTTGAACCGGGTTAAAGCGGCCAATATATTCCTGTTCACGAATGAAGGCCCGTCGTTCAAGTGGAAGTAAGTACTGAAAAAGGTTGTATTCCAGCCAGCGCTTGTTGCACGTTCCTGATTTGTAAAGGGTTGTATCATATGTTAAGCAGCCTGATTCCACTTCGAACAACCTGGACCGGTATTCTTTGAAATCGCTTTCCGTGACCTGGTCAAAATCTTGCTGGATAAGATCAACCGTTATCTCGCCATTAGAAAATGGCGTATGAAAAGTTTTTGTACGCTTTTCCTGAGGTTGCGGCGTTTGATGTTTTATCTCCGGCTTTTGGGCTGTCAGGGGTTGTTGTATAGGTTCGTTCTTTAGCTGTTTTATCTCTGCAAGGTCGCCACTAAATGCTTTGAATTTTTCAGCTACAATTTTTCCCAGTTCAGCATCATCATTTGCCAGGAATGTGATAAAACCATTCATGGCTTGTTTGGCGCGGGCAGGTGCGGCCAGCTTTCTCAGTTTATCGAGGCAATTGATCAGTTTGCAGAGCATGCCCGTTTCCTGCAGGGTAGGGAAGCGCAGGCCGGATTCGCGACCGGAAATTGAATTCTGGAAGGCTATTATCTGGGTGCAGATGTTGAGGGCTATCAGTTCAAAAGTACTGGCGGTGGTGTCGAATGTTTGTTGCATTGTGTTGCGTTTTTTTTCGACCCCAAAGATGCAGTGGTTTTGAAAAAAACGTTTTTTGGAAATACATGATGTGCCGCTTTCCGGCACATGGTGGTACACTTTCCGGCACACCATGTACAAAAAAAATGTGGATAATTGAGTTTACTTAATTGTTTTTTAGTGGGTTATTTATTGTCAATTGTGAGATGTGAAAAATTAAATGGGTGCAAGTGGTTTTTGTTTAATGTGGATCGTCGAATTAGCTGATGTGAAATTTTAACCGCAGAGTAAGACGCAGAGTTTCGCGGAGTTTTGATTGGTATTAAACGGAGGAGGCAGAGGGCGCGAAGGGTTAATGGATTTGCATCCTGGCTTACTGCGTGAATTAGCTTCTAATAACACACCTACTTTTTTATACTTTTGATTCCAAACTTATAAGATGCGTATTAGCTTGTACTTCGCCTTCTTGTTGCTGGTTTTGTTGCCTTCGTGCCGCATTATGATGAAGGGTACTATTGCAAAAGTGCCGGAGCCGTATGTTAAATTGAAGGACGGGAAGATGGTGCAGGCGAGTGAGGTTTTTGACCAGGAATATATTCATAAAGAGGGGCATATTGGTAAAATACCGGTTGAAAGTGCCATTTATAAACCCAGGCTGGTGGCTGGTGATGAGGCCTTTAAATGGCATACAGTGGCTTCGTTCAGCGATGGGTGGCGGTCGTTTGCGAATGTGGGGCGTAATAATTTTGCATTCAGGATGGGTGATGGGAAGATCAATAGCTATGTCAGTTTTTTTACCCGCAGGGGCGAACAACATTCGGAGCAAACGTTCGTATTTTCTGCCGATTTTTCTGGGCCGGGTGTGAAGGATTTTTCTTGTTTTCAGCGACCGGTTTCGCATGGGGCAGTTATCAGGCCGCATGCCCGTTTTTATGTACAAAGTAGCAATGAAGGGGTTGTTAAAAAGCTGAATTACAGTAACCTGCGCAAAATGATTCCGGAAACCGCAGTGAGCTACAATTACCTGAACAGGTATAAGTGGACACGCATTATTACAGCAATTGGCGCTGCCGGAGGATTAAGTTTATTAATAGCCGGGGCAAGTTATTCATCTATGAAAACCAATGGCCCTAATCCGGATCAGGGAAAAGCTACTATTGGAAGCACCACAGCTGTAGCGGGCCTGGGTATTTGTTTGAGCTCTTTAACCATGAAATGGACGAACAGGAATAACCTCGTTCGGGCAGTAGAAGCATATAACATTGAGCCATAGGGGAGTAGGGATGTTTGCGTCTCTGCATAAGCGGTAAATTTTCAGGTAAGGCATGCTAGAAGTAGATTCAAAATAAACGTTAGCCCTCGTGAACACCCAATAAAAGCTATAATATGCTGATTTAAACCCGCTAATAGTAGGGGGTAAATGACATTCTTTTTACAGAAATGGCGCCTGGCCCAGTTAACTTTTAATGTTTTCTACACTTTTCCCAAACAAATATTACCTTTGCGCCACAATTTTTATCTTCTACTCAAAAAAATTTAGCCGGATCGCATGAACTGGAAACATTATTTCAGCACTTCCATCGGGAAGAAACTTCAAATGTCGTTAACAGGTTTATTTCTCATTTTATTCCTCATTGTACACTGCTATGTTAACGCCCAGATATTTTACAATGACGGGGGAGTAAGATTCAATGAAGCCGCCCACTTTATGGGGACCAATTTCCTGATCAGGACTGTAGAAATAGGGTTGTTCGGATTCCTGTTCCTGCACATTATCCAGGGACTGTTGTTGTGGGCAAAAAACAATTCCCGCCGCAGCGTGAAGTACGCGGTGAGCGCGGGTAACAAAACCAGTAAGTGGTACAGTCGCAGTATGGCGATCCTGGGTACACTTATTCTGTTGTTCCTGGTTATTCACCTGGCGAAATTCTGGGGACCTAATCGTTTGTCACAACTTACCGGTGGTGGCGAAAAGAACCTGTATGAAATGATGCGCGAAGAATTCCAGATTCCATGGGTTATTGCAGTATATGTATTCGGTTGTATTTCCCTGGGCTGGCACCTGGTGCATGGTTTTTACAGTGCTTTCCAGACACTGGGCATGGGTACTTACAAATACAAAGGGCTAATCAAAACCATTGGTGTTGCGTTCTCAATAATTGTTCCGCTCATTTTTGCGCTGATGCCTATCTGTTTTCATTTACAGGTCATCAGGTAATTGATTCATTGCCAGGCACTTGTCCGAAGAGAGGTTTTAATTTTTAATTTTTGATTTTTCATTTTAATTATGCCACTTAATTCCAAAATACCAGTAGGTCCATTAGATGCTAAATGGAAAACATATAAGTCAACTTGTAAGCTGGTAAACCCGGCTAACAAACGCCAGCTCGAAATTATTGTTGTAGGTACTGGTCTTGCCGGTGCTTCAGCGGCAGCTTCGCTTGGTGAAATGGGTTACAAAGTAAAAGCATTCTGCTTTCAGGATAGTCCACGCCGTGCGCACTCTATTGCGGCACAGGGTGGTATCAATGCAGCAAAAAATTACCAAAATGACGGTGACAGTACTTTCCGTCTGTTTTACGATACTATTAAGGGAGGTGACTACCGTGCCCGTGAGGGTAATGTACACCGCCTTGCAGAAGTAAGTGCCAATATTATTGACCAATGTGTCGCGGCTGGTGTTCCGTTTGCCCGTGAATATGGTGGCTTGTTGAGCAACCGTTCTTTCGGTGGTACTCAGGTTCAGCGTACTTTCTATGCCGCAGGTCAAACTGGTCAGCAGTTGCTGATTGGTGCTTACCAGGGTCTGGAGCGCCAGGTATCACTTGGTACGGTAGAAATGTTCTCCCGCCACGAAATGCTGGAAGTGGTAATGGTAGACGGTAAGGCCCGTGGTATTATTGCCCGTAACCTGGTAACAGGTGAACTGGAGCGTCATTTCGGCCATGCAGTTTTATTGTGTACTGGCGGTTATGGTAATGTCTTTTATCTATCTACCAATGCTA
>CANCOG010000314.1 GCA_947379685.1 Flavipsychrobacter stenotrophus
AAATTTCATTTGAGGAGGCGATAAAGGGGATTTAAACTGAGGCTAATATTTAAAGAAGGATTTACAGTTAAGGTCTTTTGAGCATATCATACGGTGACCATATTCCATTTACCTTTGACTTCCAAAACATCCTACCTTCATGCGCCCTCTTGTGAAATTTATAAGCTACTGTTGTGTACTGATATTTCTCATGGCATTTACCAGAGTGCCCTACCCGATTGCCGAACAAAACATTGATCCAGAGGCAAGAATTTTTGAACCAGTAAAGGACACCCTACCACAAGAGCCAGATATTGATAAGATGCGCAAACATCTGTGGCACTTTTTTAAACAGCATATTTCTGATAGCACAGTTAAATTGGTCGATGCGAGGTACTCATCTTACTGGGGGCCGGATGTTTTTAGTCCTTATAGTATTAGTTCCGGACATCTGTTCAGTAACAAGCAGCGCCACTGCATTGTCTACTACAGTGATGAAAGAGGCTCCGGCGCCTTCGTATATATATGGAAGGCAGGTGCTTGGAAGCGAATATTTGCCGACACCTTATTTCCGCAGCGCTATCCTGAGTTTAAAGACTGGAATAAGGATGGTATGCTGGATATGAGCGTTGACGAGCATTCTCAGACTGACTGGTGGTGGACCTTCGATGTTTGGCTGATGGATAAAAGCGGTGAAAAACTATATGAAGTCAAGGACTTTAGCGAAATTCCCAATCCTAAAACCGAAGCTTCAACGCATCACCTGGTAAGTATAAATGCCCATGGATGGGCGGTCACCTATGCGGAATACATCTGGAAAAACTATGCACTGAAAAAACTACGGGCGGTATCGGTGAGCAGCACTACAATTAATAATATGGACAGCAGTGCCCTGATTACCTACGACAGAATTAGCGGTAAGGAACGGGAGATCTATTGCAACCGCAACAATGCCTGGAAAATGGTACCGAAGAAAATGCAAAAGGTGGTGAGGGATTATCCGTGGTGATGGGTGGCAATGGAATTAACTTAGCGGCTTGGCTTCAAGGCACCGCATCTAATTTGAATAAACTGGAAATTTCGCACTTGCATCCAGGCGAACGCCTAAATTAATGACATTGGGTGAAAGGTGAAGGACAAAAAACTCGTTAACTTCATATCTGAATCCTAAAAAAACCAGAGTATGACCTCCATCATTCGGGCCACTTCGGAGGACTACCAGTTGCTAACTGAACTGGGCAAAACGTCCTTCATTGAATCTCACAGCAGCAGTGCTTTGGCAGAAGACATCAATAATTATGTAGCTGCAAAATACACATGGGATATCCTTAAACAGGAACTGGCCGACTGCAACAACATTTACCATATCATCTTTTACAAAGGTCAGCCGGCAGGATATTCAAAGATCATTCTGAATGTGCCGTATAATGAGATCGCGCCGGCTAATTTCACAAAAATGGAGCGGCTATACCTGCTACAGGAGTTTTATGATCTCACGTTGGGTTACGAACTGCTTCAATTCAATATCGGGTTGTCAAAAGCCAACGAACAAGCCGGCATGTGGCTCTATACCTGGAAGGGCAACGACAGGGCGGTGGAATTTTATACCAGGGCGGGTTTTGAAGTCATTGGTAGTCATGATTTTAAAATATCGGAAAATCACGCCAACCCTAACCACCAGATGTTGTTGCGGTACTAAAGTTACAAAAAACGATTTCTATTTATTACCTATCACTTGTTCGGCCATTGAGCTGGAATAATCACTGTTACCATCGGGGTCGGCAAACAGGTATCTGCGCCAATTCATATTATGTAATTCACCCGGAATATTGGTATGTAATACACGGAAATCAAAATCGGTTTGGCTGGTCTTAAAAAACAAAATAACAGCATTTGCTATAGACCGGCCATTCATATCCTTCAATATATCATACTGCCATACCTCGTAAGGCAGTGCCCCCTTCTCACTGTTGGCAACAAGTGCTTCTGTCGGCGGGCCGTATCTCAAATACATAAAACCCTTATCGGTTTCGTATCCTAACCTTCCGTGGGCGGAATATAACCTGTTTACAATTTTTACCTTTTCAGCGTATTCTTTCCAGGCCTTTTCAGGTTTCTCCTTATTTATGGCCAAAAAATGATTATAAACAAAGTATCTGACATACAGATCGTCAGGCTTTTTCAATAAAGAATTTGCAGCATTTGTGGAGGATGCGTCGCAGGTAGGCAACACCATCTTTATGATCGCCTTAAGGTGCGCCATATCGAACTTGGCAACAAAGGTCTTACCGAGGTCCAATACATTCACGTTATCCAGCAACGTGTCTTTAGCTGCTTTCTTGGCAGCCTCAACGGGCTTTGAAGGGGTGGTATTCAATCGTTGGAAGAAAACGCTTCGTCCGGCAATAGTTTTATGCGACTTTGTGCCCAGGGATACATTTAAATAATAATTGCCAGATGGCAAGCTTTCAATATTAAACGTACCGGAAAAGAAATTGACTGACGTATCGGAAGTAATTGTATCGATTTTAGTGAATACCTCGTAAGGATTTGATCCTTCCTTGCGTGAGAGATAAACGGACTGCACCAGGGGGAAATCATCTTTATGCACACTGGAAAGCTGGTAGACTTCGGTATAATAGCTGAGTGAATGTTTGTAATTGTCATAAAAGCCTTCGCATAATGGAACATATTGCATGCCGTGTTTGCGGAAAGGGGTCAGGATATCTGAGGTATAAAACGTATCTATAAACTCCGGCCCTCCGTAGAAAACACCAAGCGCTTGCTTTGGCACGGTCAGAGTATCTATACGTACGAACTGGTTAGTGGTGTCATTTAGGTCGGTGAGTGTAATTTTAATATTCAACAGGCCTGCCGTAACGAAGTAGCGTTTCAACTCAATGATATTCAATGTTTCCAGGTCGCTCACTGTCGGAACCGGTATAGTCTGGAATACATAATGATCTTCCTTAATTACCCCCCCTGCTTTATTGGTGATCAGCACATCAGTCTGAATCATCGACACTATTCCCTTGCCCGGAATGGTTTTAAAGTGCAACGTCTTGGGGTTTACCTGCCAGTAAGATTCCAGATAAGGGTTTTGTTTACCGGCATAAACAGGATCAGGAAGGTAAAATACCGTACGTCCCGCAACCGCTTCAATTGCATGTGCAGTAAATACCGGAAGAACAATTAACAGAACAGCAAAAAGCTTGCGCAGCATTTCATTTTTTTTGCAAAATACGGCAAACTAAAGATACATGCCCCCTACCGGCCATTTTTAACCTTTTCCACTATTATTGCGAATACCCCGGGAATCCATCAGTTATAGCAGTTTCAGCAAAACAACCGATATATTTACACCATAAAATCATTCACAAAAATGCTGTTCTTCCTTATAGGGATGCCGGGCGTGGGTAAAACATATTGGGGCAGGCAGATAGCTGCTGCTTACAATTGTCATTTTGTGGACCTTGACGAATACATAGTAAAGCAAGAAGGGCAAACGATAAAATCGATTTTTGAAAGTAAGGGTGAAGCTGCATTCAGGCTTATAGAGCAACAATGTTTGTCGGGATTAATTGTTGATGCACAAAGCGATGCCATTGTTGCCTGTGGCGGAGGTACTCCTTGTTTTCATGAAAATTTGTCGCTGATGAAAGAGGCAGGCAAGGTTATTTACCTTGAGTCCGGCCTCGACTACCTGCTGCGCAACCTGAATAATGAACTGGAAACCCGCCCCTTGCTTAAGGAAACACCTAACATCAGGGAACGATTAGAACTATTATTATCACAGCGGCAACAGAACTACCTGCAAGCCGACTACATTTTACAAACGGAAAACATTTCCCTCACTACCTTTGACGAAATTATTCAATCATGTATAAACCGGCTATGATCACCGGAGCCCTTTTCGCTGCAATTGCAGTAATGTTGGGCGCTTTTGGGGCGCATGCATTAAAGGCAATGTTGGCTCCCGACAAATTAGCTATTTTTGAAACAGGTGTGCGTTACGAGTTCTACCACAGTATTGCATTATTTGTTGCTGGTATCGCCCACCTGGCCTATCCGGGAAAGGCGACGAGGCTGGCAACCACCTTTTTCGTTACCGGAATTCTTCTGTTTAGTGGTTCATTGTATGCAATGGCGATGCTGAGCATTGGCGGAGTTGGCATTGGTCCAATTGGCATCCTTACACCAATAGGCGGATTATTCTTTATAGCAGGTTGGGCAGCACTATTGATCAACTTTATTAAATCACCTGCCTCAACTCATTGAAAATGAGTTATTTTTATCGAAAATTATACTGAGAAGAAATCACCAGACACAATAAAACTGCTTCGCATAATACCACATGAAAGTTATAGCATTAATACCAGCCCGGCTTGGGGCAACACGTTTCCCGGCTAAGCTAATGGCCCCAATTAAGGGCAAGAGCGTGATCAGGCGCACTTATGAATCGGCTGTGGGAACAGGCCTGTTTGATGAGGTAATTGTTGTCACCGACAGCGACGAAATATTAAATGAGATAATAACACATGGTGGCATGGCCGTAAAAAGCAAGGGTGAGTACGAAAGTGGCACCGACCGTATTGCGGAAGTGGCTGCACACATGGATGCTGATGTATTTGTAAATGTGCAGGGCGATGAGCCTTTTGTACAGAAACAACCATTGGCGCTATTGCTGGACTTGTTTACAGGAACAGATGGTGACAAAGTGCAGGTGGCTTCGCTGGTGCAACAACTCACCGATCCTGATTTGATTCAAGACCCCAACTATGTAAAAGTGGCCTTATCACTGAACAATGATGCCATTTTCTTTTCGCGCAGTGTGATACCCTACCCAAGGAATAAAGAAATGAGCATTCCTTACTACGAACATATTGGCGTCTATGCATTCCGTAAGCAGGCATTAATGGATTTCACCAACTGGCCAATGACTCCGCTGGAAGCTGCCGAAAAAGTAGAGTGCCTCCGCTTCCTGGAACACGGAGTACTTATGCGGATGGCCATTACGCAATACATGGGTGTAGAAATTGATACGCCTGAGGATATTATTAGGGCTGAAAAGCTGATGGAGGTTAATGGGTGGGTATGAGGAATATTGCTAAAATCCGCAAATGCCATGAAGATAAAATAGGATAAAGAGGCCACAGCCCATGAAAAGTCCCCTCATTCGGCCGTTCGCGATGCTCACGACCAACAGGGAGACGCTCCTTAGATATTACGGATATGGACATTGCCTGCCGACCTGTTCAATCGATATATATTCTATCATTTGACACTTACCCCAATTTCTTTGAGCAACTCAGTATCGGTTAATCGCCTTTTCCCTTTGAAAATCTGCAAATGAAAATAGAATCTAGCAAACTCACTGTCATAGGTAAGCTTACCAATGCTTTGATTAGCTAAAACAAATTGGCCTTTTTTCAGGAATGGAGTATCAATATGTGAATACATCCAAGTATACTCTTTATACTTAATGCCTATCGTATAACAGCCTTCGACCTTAATGCTAAAAACGACCTCACCAGGCATTACAGCATACGTATTGAAGCTATCTGAATATATATAAGCACCAGGAATAGGGTCGCATACGCAGGGTTTCATTTTCGAACGTTCTTTTAATTCCACAAACCCGCATATAAGAGGCCTGTTTAACCTATATATTTGTGAATACAAATTACCACAAAGGAATAAATTAAATATACAAAATAAAAAAGAACTCTTGTTTATCATAGTCTGTTCGCTTTAGTTTCTTCAAGCCAAATATAGGCAAGGTTCGGTGTAACGCGGCACTACGGCAGGTGGGGTTACATTCGGGAGGCTATCGGAACTGACCAGCGAGTTTGAGCAGCAAAAATAATCGCGTCAAGCCATTCCGCCAGGAAATGGAATTACAAATAATTTTCCCCTCCGTTTCCCTACTTTTGCGCTCCCTAACCAGAAAATGCACAACATAAAATGCCTGTCCGACGTAACGCAGCACTCAGTTTTATATTAGTTACCATCCTTATCGATGTGATAGGGCTGGGTATCATCATACCTGTTTTACCTGCCCTCATCAGGGAACTAACTGGTGGAGATATTACCAGCGCAGCAAGTTATGGTAGCTGGCTGCTGTTTGCCTATGCGGTAATGCAATTCCTTTTTTCACCAATCATAGGTGCACTCAGCGACAAATTTGGCCGGC
>CANCOG010000315.1 GCA_947379685.1 Flavipsychrobacter stenotrophus
GGTGACCGGGAAAAGGCGATCAGCTATTCACAACAGGCACTGCAACTTACGGAAGAAGAAAACCAGCCTGAACACTATGCGCGCATATTATACAACATGAGCGGCTTTTATGAAGGTAAGGAATCAGGCACGGCGATTGCATTACTGAAAAAAGCATTACAAAAGACGGAACAAATTGAGGCGAACCTTCTAAGATCTGACATCCTCAATCAGTTGAGTGAAGTTTATGCCCAAAACGGCGATTTTAAAACGGCGCTGGACTTCAAAAACAGGCACGATGATCTTAACGACAGTCTCTTCAGCCTTCAGAAGGCGGCGGAAATTTCAAACCTGCAATCTCTGTATGAATTGGAGGCTTCGAAAATCAAAATTTCGGAACTGAACTTACAAAAGAAAAAGCAAGCACTTGAACGGAACCTGATCATAACTTGTGTTGCATTTCTAATCCTCATCATCGTGGGCCTATCGGTTTCTCAATTAAGAATTATGCGCCTCAACAACAAACTGAAAGCCAGTGAAGAGGTATTGGAGGAGACCAACAAAATAAAGGATAAACTTTTTGGCATAATTGGACATGACCTTAAAGGTCCTGTTGGTAATATACAGGCGTTGCTTACTATATACGAAAACCCGGCCACCCAGCCAGAACAGAAATCAATTATATTTAAGTCGATGAAGAGCGTAACCGACGCTGCACTGGACAAACTCAACGAATTACTCCTCTGGGGACAAGCCCAAATAAAGGGCATTGTCTATGACCCGCACGTGATCAATGCCGGGCAATACATTTCCAGCAACATGAAGCTGAAAGCAAGTGAAGCAGAAACGAAAAATATTAAAATTACAAGTCTGGTTGACCCAAACCTGACCATATTTGCCGACCCCGCGCATTTCGACCTTATCATCCGAAACTTACTCTCAAATTCTATTAAGTATACTGACCAAAATGGTGAGATCGAAATTGAAATGTCCAGAGAATTGAAACCAGGGTTTACTGTATTTGCCGTTCGCGACAATGGTATTGGCTTAACCAAAACGACTGCACAATCGATATTCCTTGCAAAAAACCAGAGTATCTCAGGCACAATGAATGAAAAAGGCACATCGCTTGGTCTATTGTTATGCCGGCAGTACGTTGAACAAAACGGCGGAACTATTTGGGTAGAAAGTGAGCCAGGCAAGGGTGCTACTTTCTTTTTTACTATTCCAGACCGGACCTAGTGTCAGATCAAAATGAAAAAGTCAAAAATGGAAAGTGTTATTTGTACTTAGTTATTGTGCAATTTCTGCTTGATTACGCAAAAGAAAATAGTCAACCAATTTAAATTCTGTGTCGGCAATAGTAATTGACTTCCTGCTATTTCCAGCTTTTCTTGCTTTTGAAGAGGATGTAGGGCGTGAATGCAAAATTATACAACATCCATCCGAAATCGAACAACGGAAATAATGCGATCAGTTTATAGTCTTTCAGCCTGATTGCTGTGACTGCCCATAGTGACCAATACAGAGCGCATCTTGTTCCCAGAATACATGCTGCCAACGGCAGGTACCCCGTAAAGGCGAGCATCACAAAATAGAACCAGGTTGCGGCATGAGTGAAACCATATGCCCCCAATAAACGCTGAATGCCTGGCTTATACAACTTACCTACTGATAGATGCCTTTGCTTTTGTTGAATGTACTCACCCAGTGATTGCTTGGTCCCCGAGTAGGTAAAGGATTCCGGGTCGGATACTACTGTGTAATTGGTTGGCGTCGCAAATAGGTTTACCAACAAGTCATCGTCACCAGACGCAATGGCATCCCATGTAGGTGTGTCGATAGCCCTTTTCATCATCGACTTTGTGCAGACCAGGTTCCTGCCTACAGCCATGTAGGGTTTTCCGGCCTGGTAGTAAGTTGCCATTTGTAAAAAGGCATGTACATTCTCCCAGCGTGAAAAAGCATTTAGCAATCCGCCAGTTGCCGTGTATGCCCCGAAGCCGGCAACTATCTCTTTCCCTTTACACAAAGGAGCGACCATTTTGCTGAGCCAGTTTTCACTTGCCGGATAACAGTCAGCATCTGTAAGCATTAACCAATCGTAGTTTGCTGATTGCACGCCCATACTCAGCGCGAAGTTCTTGGCCTTAAGAGTTCGCTCATCTCCAGCGCTGATGGTTACTGTCCTTAGCTGCTTGTAGTTCTCCTTCAACCGGTTCAATACCGCTTCAGTTCCGTCTGTCGATGCGTCGTTAACTACTATTACTTCAAACGCTGCATCAGCTGAATCTGTCAGGTATTTTTGAGACAGTACTTTCGGCAGATATTTTTCTAGATTTTCAGCTTCGTTACGAGCGCAAATGATAATGGATACGGGTTTTAAACCCTGTATTCCATCGGCCTTAGCAGTATCTTTCAGCCATAAAATCCTGACAAAAAAATAGCACGCATAACCGCATTGCACAGCTACCCAGAAGATAAAAGCATAAAAGATTATCGTAGCTACTATTCCCAAACAGTTGTATTTATCTCTTGTTTTCGAATGAACTCAAAAGTAGAGATTTAATTTCCAAATGGCTGACTTAAAGCGGTTCCGGCTCTGATATCATACGGCTAACCTGACGTAGTTAAGGCATTGGGTTGAACAACATTCATCTGTTATAGAACACAATCCAGCCCACTATCAAGCAATTTTTGCATTACGATTCACCAAATTTGTTAACAAAAAGTAGTCAAAAATTACCGTTCGTGAAGAAAAACGACCGTTCGTGAAGTTTTTCTTTATAATATATTCCCAACAACTAATTTGCCGTCGAATTAGTGAGTCACCGGAATTAGCTGATTTTCCTCAATAGGCTAATCATTAACAACTAACATTTTATGAAAAATATTTTCCTTACTTTGATCTTTCTGTTTATCTCGCAAACCTTGTGGGGACAATGCGATACGACACGAATCACCGGTTCACATTATGTGCCGGTGGGTGCCAGCACTACATTGGGAAATTCCAACACGGGTGGAACCTGGAGCGTTAGTGACACCAATGTGGCATTCATTAATATCTCAACGGGAGTAATAACCGGGAAGTCAACCGGAGCCGTAACTGTGACATATAACATGCCGGGGGCATGCATTCTATTTTATTCAACGCTGAGCTTTAATATAACCCCAGGCATTGCCGGGCCACAAAACGTGAGTATAGCAGATACCGCTACCTTACATGATTCCGCGTCTACGGGCGGGAGGTGGAAGAGTGCCGATACAACTATTGCGAAAATTGATGCAACTTCAGGTAGGATAACGGGAATTCGGAAGGGTGTAGTTTTGATTACCTGCGCCATTTCAGCGGGAGGCCATAGCATTTCTGCAACGCGACCCGTTACTGTTACTTCTGGTATAGCGGGCAGAAGGCATCTGTGTATTGGCGATACGTCAAGGCTTCTTGATACGGTTGCCGGTGGTACATGGCAAATACTTGATTCCAACATTGCCGCCATTGATTCAACTTCCGGATTGTTGTTTGCAAAAACTGCTGGAAACACGATTGTAACTTATACCAAAATCATTTCCGGCCTTGTATGTCATGGCACTGATTCTGTTTGGATAACCAGGGGGTGGTCAGGTTCGAAGAAAATATGCATCAATGATTCCACATACTTCCGGGATTCGGTTGCCGGTGGCAGATGGTGGGTCAATGATACTTCAATTGCAGTAATAGATTCCGCGACAGGATTGTTACGTGCAATTTCAGCAGGGAATGCCCGGATCAACTACTTGATATCTTCGGCCCGTGGCTATTATTTTGTCACTGATACGATTCAGGTAGCACCAGTACCGGGTTTGCCGAGTATTTCAGGACCACTTGCTTATTGCGCTGGCAATAGTTACAGGTTCCCGACCATGGCTGCAAGTGTTATGTGGACATCTGACAATTATTGGCTCACTCCATTTGATGACGGCCGGTACTCGGATTTCCATACACGCATTTCTGGTCACACTACCCCAGACTCAACGAAATTTCGGTATACATCCAGCTATTGCAGTTACGTTCACGACTCCGTTAAAGTGAAGATCAACCCCCTTCCGAACCCGGGTGTAATAACGGGCGGCTGGGTAACCATTTGCAATGGAGACTCAGTAGTATTGCATGAAACAGTTTCAGGCGGTACCTGGCGCAACTTTTTTTCTGCATATTCTTCACTTAGCAGTACTGGAGTACTCAAGGGGTTGCCTTCAATCTTTTATTCAGTTGACGTGTACCCGGAATACTGGGTTACAAATTCATATGGATGCACTGATATTGCTTCAACCGGGATAACTATAAACCCCCGGCCCAGTGCCGGAACTATTACCGGAGCACCAACCGTTCATCTCGGCATTATTGGTAACTATGGCGCAACAAGTATTGGTACAGCCGACAGATGGAGTATTACACCAACTTCCATTGCAACAATATCTTCAACCGGGCAGGTGACGACCATGGCACTTGGTACGGCCACCATAAAGCATGTAGTATCTACATCATGTGGCATCGATTCCGTGTCACGAACTATCACAATTACGCCTCCTGCCGTTGGTGCAGCTACTTCACTTTTCACCGGCTTCGTAAATAGTTTCTGTTCAGCTCCGCAATTCGGAGTAAGTACGGTCTCGCATACAGCCGCTTACAAACTCAAAACATATTTCGGGGACGGGTCGTTTGACTCGTTGACCATACCAGCTGATTCATCCACTGCCCTCTCAACATATTACCACGCCTACCCCAATTCGGGCACCTACAGTATTAAGCAAGTACTCTTTAATGGCTCTTCCCGGATAGATTCAGTTGCATTTCCTTATACACACCTCACATGTAACAATGTTAGCCTCGAATTTTACAAAGATCTGGACCACGACTGTGCCTACCACGATTCAACCGATTTCATGAACCTTAACCCAATCAGGGTAGTTATTGACTCTAATGGAGTAACCATCGATACCATTCCAGCAACTTCAGGTCTGTATTACCGCGAATGGGGAAACGCAGGCGACGTGTATGCCTATAGAATTATCTCTTCTGCCGTTGCAATGAGTTGCCCTGCATCGGGAGTAGTCTACGATACAATAAACACAGGTACGGCTGTTTCGAAATTCAAATTCATTGGGTTGACTTGCACAAGTTCTGGCTTTGACCTGGCAGAACACACTACAGCAATAACCGGCAGGCACCGCCAGGATATGGCCATTAATATCAATAATAACTACTGTGCAGTCGAAGATGGTGTAGTAACAATGAACTTTGACAGCAGGTTTAATTTTACTTATGCGAGTCCTTACCCTACTTCCATTTCTGGTTCAACACTTAGCTGGAACTTCACCCATATATCCGACGTTTCAGGAATTCGTCCGAATATCTATGTACATCTTGAAGTGCCATCCAGCTCCTGGCTTTCACCCGGCACACCCGTATATTCAACGATAGCAATCACACCAACCACTGGTGGCGACCTCGATACCAGCAACAATGTAATAGTAAGAGCTGATACCGTTAAATCATCCTGGGATCCGAATATGATGCTGGTATCACCATCTGGCAACGTACTCAATGGCACTAAGCTCCATTATACAATTGAGTTCGAAAATGATGGCAACGATACTGCGAAAAACATCTTCGTGATGGATACCTTATCCGATGCACTGGATCTTTCCAGTATGGAACTTGTGATGGCGACAGCAAGAATGAACATCAGCTACCTCACGAGCGGAGGACATAATATCATCAAATTCGATTTTCCGAAAATAAACCTGCCAGACAGCTCGCATCACCTGCATTGCACAGGGCAGGTAATGTTCAACATTAAAACAAAGCGTGGGTTGGCTGATGGCACACACATCTATAATCATGCAGGCATTTTCTTTGATGACAACCCTGCTGTTATGACCGATACTTCCAAAAACAATATTTTGGTTCCCTCCCTGGTCATCTCATCAACTTGCCGCGATACCATTTGCCACAGCGGCAGCATTCATTGCAATGCGGCCTCAACTTATATTGGTACACCACACTACGAATGGTACGTAAACACAACCCACCTGGGTGCCGACAGTACGGGATTTACGCGAAGCACACTTGTAGCAGGAGACTCAGTAAAATGCATAATGACTGTAGTAATGGATGAAACAGTCTTCACAACTTCCAA
>CANCOG010000316.1 GCA_947379685.1 Flavipsychrobacter stenotrophus
AGGCCATAATCCTGGGGTTCAAAGGTGGCGCGGTTTCGGCTACATGTGAAGTCGATCTCAAATAGATCGGACTCGGGATGCCAACTTGAGTTTTTAGTATACACCATATCATTTTCCCCCATTGAAATATTAGATGGCGCCGGATTTGAAAGTAAATCATATCCGCGCGGCAATTTAATGGTGATGTGAAATTTAGTAACTGACCTGCAGGTGTATTCAACAGGATGGATGCGGCTTACCGCTGGCAATGGGTTTTTAGGAAAATTCTTAATATAGGCTGAACTGAGAAACTCCCCTGAATTATCGGGTCTTTTCTTTAATTTATAGGTAATTATCAAAACTAAACTCGTATCTGGTAAATTTGTGTTTATCAGTTGATGTCCGGTTATTACGGCATTATCATCAAGGGCACTAACAATTTTCGAAAGAATAGGGTCGATGGAAAATCCAGGGCCACCCATTTGTCTTCTACAATTAGCGGAACTATACATACCCATTTTATGCGTATAAGAAATAGTAGTTTCAGTGTCGGCAGACATGTCAATATCCATAAAATGATCATTAACGTCTTGTATCATATCAGGTGACAGGTTTCTGGAATCACCTTCATCTGATATGATCCTGCAATAACCGTCATAGCAATTCCCCGGAAGTAGTCCGAAAGGCATGCTTTTATCGGTGGCATCAAGGAAAATATAACCCGTATCGGTCTTTAGCGCACAAGCATAGTAATTCAACCTGTTTTCGATCGGATATACGGCGCTTGCGGGAATTTCATTGCTGGTACTGGTAGCCATCAGGCTTGCCTCCAGGCCGGCAACATTTAACATTGCAGCAAGCACCGCATTAATACTGCCTTTACTACCCTTGCGTTCATAAAAAACGTCCTTTAAGCTGGCATCCTTTAACTTCGCCGCAGCCCCATCTGCGTAAAAATTATTTCTTACGTAACAAAATATCTCTTTTGCAATGGCTGCTTTATTGGTTTGTCCGTTTATAATCGCTTTGACGGTGTCCGATAGAAACTTATTGTTTCTTCTGATACTTTTTACAATACCAATCTTCAACATCTCTTCATTGTATTTTTCCCAGGAATCGAGAAACACGAAATCGGTAGCCATGTTTTTAACCATCTGAAAATCAACGTATTCTTTGTAATTATTGATATTGAAAACATAATGCTCTTTAACCATAGCGGGAACATTTTTCCTTACCAGCAGAGTAAAAGCATTTCCGCCTGAATTCGCAAAAGATTCCTTAAACTGGCAAAATTGCTCGGGGGCTTCAATTGCGTCTTCGGCATTATTAAATTCTTTCAAAGTTGGTTTTACGTGCAGAATCGACATAAAATCAAACTGCGGAGGATAAGACAAAGAATATTCAGTGATCAATTTGGGCAATTCGCTTTGAATTTCCCATACCGGAAGATGGTAGTAAAACGGTGAAACTATATTGAAAGAATAGTCAATAATACTTCCCACCCTTACGTCTGGCAAGGCAAAACTAATCTCATAATTGTCACCAACCAGCTTGCTTTTATAGAATTCACCAGAAGGTAGCTCAGTAGTTTGCAACTTACCGTCCAGCAGATTATAAGTCTTTCCCGTTAGTTTATAAATATTATTCTTGTAATGATCTTTAGCAAAATAGAGGGCTACATTTGCCTGATTAACAGCAACGGGTTTTAAAATTCGTATGGTTTTGTGAATATTACGAATTTCCTCAGCGACCCCATGGTTAATTGTAATATTTATGGTAGTTCGCTCATACAAAACCATGGCACTGGCCTCAGTGTCCAATTCAAATCTTTCAGTTTTTAAATACTTAAGAATTTCATGCTCTTTCAGCTGGCTTAGCGCTAATGCGGGGCAGCAAAAAAATGAAACGAAAAAAAAGAACCATTTAAACCGCATTTGGTACATTTTATTGGAGGACTAAGGTATGGAAAGATAATTGGGGATGGCATCTACAAAGCCATTTTTATCCTCTATTCAAAAAATAATAAAAGGTGGATTGCCGAAGCAAACCACCTTCAATTCAAAGTATATTTTATAACTCCTCTCCTCGTTTACTTCCCCCACATTGCATTAGCCGTAGCCGGGAATGGATAAGTTATTTCATTGATGCCGAGTTCGAGTTTATTAACGATCTCTACTCCCTGCATAAGTGAGTGGTCCTGGTTAGAAACTTCGTACTTCCAGGCACCGAAACGGCCACGGGAATAGATATCCAGTTTATCCAGTTCCGGCAACACTTTTACAAGAGCCTTATCACGATCAACCGACGGCGTTGGGTAACCGTAATCCAATGATTTATACCAAACGGAAATAATATCGTCGCGGCTTTCGATGAGTTTCGTATTGAGCATGCCCTGTATTGTCTCTTCAACAACAGTTTCTGCATTAACAGCCTTGCACTCCGACTCACTAACTTCGGCCATTAAAGACCAATGCTGATTAATATCGGGCACATTGTTTGGACTGTAATTCGAAAACACGGTCACGCGGTAGAATGGACAATCATCTTCAGGGAAATACATCCAGCACTTTGTTTCAAGGTTTGGTTGCGGCTTGCCCTTTAGACCCACACCAATAATATGCGTTGTAGAATGCCTCAGTAATTTAACTGCTTCTTTGTGACTGTCGTCGATATGGCTGAGAGTATGCACCAACTTATCGAGCGGCATGGTATTGATCAGCGCATCGTAAGTAAAGGTACTGCCATCGGCACAGGTAATCGTCTTTGTTTTTTCATCGATGTTGGTAACCGTACTGCCGAAACGGAAGTTTTCATGCCCAATCATTTTGGCTACGCTCAACCAAATAGACCCAGTACCACCATATTTAGGAAACTGGAAAGTACTGTTTGGGCCCCAGGATACATCTTCGATATCGAACAAAATGTTTTTAGAAACACGCTCAAGGTCGGTAATAGCAACGCGCTCACCTATCCAGGTGTAACTCATCATTTCCGGAGGGTAAGCCCATACCTTGTAGTTGTAAGGTATCATGAACAGCTCCGCAATACCTGCTCCTAAAGTGGCATATATCCACTCACGGAAATTCGCAGGCTTGGGGTAAGATGAACTTTTGTACTCTTTAATAATACCCTGCAGGCACTTCCATACGTCTTCCTTAGGCAGGCATCGGATGTTATTTTGGAACGGATATGGTACAAAACGATCCTTTATCCACACCCATGACTCGCGCTGGTGATTAAGCCAGCCATCTTCGCCAAGGGCCTTCATCATCAGATCATCAAAGTATTTATAATGCGAAAACTGAACGTGGCCGCCAATATCCCAGGTAAAGCCTTTATCATCTACATAACTTGTGGACAAGCCGCCTGCATTAGGCTCCTTTTCCAATATGATAAAATCCTGAACACCAAGTTCCTTTAGCCTGTAAGCAGCACCTAAACCGGTAGGGCCGGCACCAATAATAATGTACTTGTGATGACTCATTTTACTTTTGGTAGATAGTATCTTGTAGATAGTTGTTAGTGAATAGTATTTAGTCGAAAGTCAAAAATAAACGCTGAATGGAAATAGACAGCATTTTATTTCCCCGGCCATTCCTACATGATTACATTTGTCTCTTCTTTATGGTGAAGGCAAAGCTCAACAGCTCCCTCGCAGAACGGAAACATACCTTAAGTAATTTCATCTTAATGATAGATACCTGGCCTGTTTCCCTTTCTTTATGGGTAACGGGAATGAACTTCAGGTCATTGCCATCCTTCTTAGCCATAACGGTAAGGAAGATATTTGGAGCGAAAGGCCTGCCCGGTAGATCCCTGAGCAGCATCGCCAGGTAACTACCCTTGATGAGCCTGTACGGGATATTTGAGTCTGTAACGAACACCCTGTACAGCATAAAGATGATTATACGTACAATACGCGTAATAATGAGCCTGTTGAACTCATCATATCTTTTCTTCCGGTAGCCTAACAAGAAATTCGATTTAGACCGCTGCTCCCATAATTTCGGAAAATCTTCCGGCAGAAACTGGTTATCGCTGTCTACCTGAAAAACCCAGTCAGGGTTAAACTTCAGCGCTTCAGCATAACCATTCAGCACGGCTTCGCCATGGCCACCGTTCTTTTGATGAACCACATGGAGGTAAGGATATTTTGTACTGCACTCATCGAGTATCTTCGGAGTACTGTCTTTAGAACCGTCATTGATAACAACTATCTTAAAGGAAATATCTTTCAGGTAACCTATCAGGAACTTTCCCCAGGACGTTAGTACTTCTTCTATACAGTCCTGTTCATTGTAAACCGGAATTACTACTATAAGTCCGGATTTGGGGTATTGCATGTTTTCTTGTTTTTTATGGGTCTATGCCCTTGGATAATCGGCAAAAATAGGTAAAAATTTCAGGTGGCTAAAATATAAAAAATCGATGAAATAATGTAAAATTGTGTCAATAACACCAAAATTTAGCATTGAAAACCACAAAAAATCTGCACATTTTGGCTTCAAAGCACTCAATCGAGCTCAGCACTACGAATATTCACATGTAATTTTTATATCAAGAAATTCAATTATGGCTTTTTCAACCAATCTTCAATTACATTTTTGTCGAGGTCTGTATAATCGGCCTTTGCCTCCACTCTGCCGTTGTTAACCCATACTATAAATGGCACTTCACCGCCAACGATCTGAAAAAAATGTGTAGCATCGAGGCGTGCACAGCCTATGTCCTGCGCGCTGGTTGCCTTCCAGAAATCGGTTAGATCCCTGCTGCCGCCAATTACAAGAAAGAACGGAATGGCAGGGTTTTCCTGGTGTATGAGGTGCATTTTGTAAGCCGCCATTCGGCAATGCGGGCAAAAAGGGCTGAGGAAAGCAATTATATGTTTCCCTTTTGAAAGATCTACAATAGGAATGTCCTCTTGCTTTTCTTTAGTGTAAAGTGGTTTCAAATCAAGGAAATAGCCTGAATTCTTTAACCAGGACGGCTTGCCAGATGGGAATCCGTATAAGATAAACGGCAATGAAATAAAGACCAGGACGACCGTGAAGACAGACAACCTTGCCCACTTAAATTGCAGACCATCACCCCATTGCAAGACCGCCAGCATAACCAGCAATAAAACGCCATTCTTGATCAATGAAGCCGAAGGACTCATCCAAATTGCATCGCCGAAACAACCACAGTTTACGTTGTTTCCAAATGCAGCCCACAAATAAACCAGGTAGGCACTCAAAACCAACAGCAAACCAATAGCCGCTTTAATGACCCATTTACCGCTTCCATAAATGTTGATAAGAAACAAAACACCAATTCCAGCTTCAAGACCAACTATAAATCTTGCGGCCAGCGCTGCCAGTAGCCAGGGAACATGCAAAAACTCTACCATGGTATATTCAAACCGCTGGATCGGTTCAGCCTTGGTATATGCTGAATATAAAAACAATGCCCCGATGAGAATTGATATAATGATCAGTAGTATTCTTTTCCCCTTCATGAGGATAAATTTCGGCATGATTTTTGCAATATGTTGGGTCTGAGTTAATTTTTTGTCCAGTACAATAAAATTTACTAACCTGCGTAAATGTAATGGTAAAAAATAAAACAACTATCAAATAAGAATTGTAAAAACAAAACAAAAAATTATGAAAAGTATCTTAAAGCTCGCCTTTGCAGGAATATTGGCTGTGGCCTCTTTAAACAGTTGCAGCAAAAAATCATCAACCACCAGTAGTCGCCACATGGACGCAACGGTAAATGGAGGCGGATTTCATGTTGTCAATTGCACTGCAACTCAAAATGGCACTCAGCTGCAAATAACTGGCTTACAGCCAAATGTTGCTGTTGACGGCATGCCGAATATTTCCATGAACATCGTAAATTATACAGGGGCAGGCACTTACACGATCGCCAGTGGAGGCACTTCTGCTAATTATTTAGGTTCCATGGTTTCTTCTTCTATTGCCGTAAGTGGAACCATAAATATTACTGCTGTGAACCCAATCACAGGCACTTTCAGTTTTACATGCAATGATGGTACCAAGGTGACCAACGGAAACTTCGTAGCGCAATAGCAATAATATCAATAAGGCATATAATATACTGATAGGTAGTCTTTTCGTTCAAAAAGCACCATTTCCGAACGAATTTGGTGCCATATGATCAGAAATAAGCCTTCA
>CANCOG010000317.1 GCA_947379685.1 Flavipsychrobacter stenotrophus
ATTGAAGGAAGCAAAACCGCCATACTGGCCAAGCGGGAAATCGATAGTATAATGGTAAGTTGCGGTATCTTCAGCATCGAACAAATGGCAATTTCTTTCAAAAGGCAGGCACAATTTGCCGTTCAGTTGGCGGCATGCGAAATTAGAAATGTACATCCTGAACATGGATATATTTATAGTGTCGCCATGAGGAGTAACGTATTTACCGCTATCGAGCACCAGGGGCCTCCCATTAAATATGGGTTCAATAATAATAGTTACCTTCCCTACCGGCACCTTGCATACAGCAACTACCGGCATAATTACCAATAGAAACAAACACAGATACCTTGCAGATATTTTCATAGCTCAAAATTAGGAAGTTTATTGTCCCGGAGGTGGAGGTGGAGGTGGACCGCCGCCGTCACCGGGTGGTGGAGGACCTTCCCCTGGAGGTGGCCCATCGGGAGGATAAGGTCTGCCTTGTGGTGGTGGAGGCATACCCGGGCCTCCCCTATCACCTTGCAAACGAGGTTGTTCCGGCAGGGTTCTGATCACCACGAAAATCAGGCTATCAAATATTTTCTTCTGACGGGCATCGAGTATTTCCCTTACCCTCCTGAAGTGGTTATAGGTTTGTAGTTCAATTAATTTGTGATAGTTACCCAATATTGCTGCCATGGAATCTTGCCGAACCTGATCTGCGGTACCTGCTTTTAAGCCTTCAAAAAAATGCTCCCGTGCATCCCTCCCCAATTTCTTAATACTATCAATTGACGAACGGTTGCCAGAATTAAGTGCCTCAAACTGAGCTTCCTGCTCACTTGTGAAGTTAAGCTGGTTCTTAAAATTGACCGGCCCGGGCCTGCCACGCGGCATATCTCTGCGGGGACCAAGCCAAATTGTAGCGACGAGGGCAACATTACCCACCATCAGCAAACCAACTAACCACATCCACATCGTATATGCTTTCTGTCTTTCCATAACCTGCAATTCGCGTTAATTAAAAACTCCCTTCAGAAAGGGCACTGATACCTTCGTTTACCACCTGCGACACGCTCTGGCGGGTTTGGGTGCTTGTATTTTTCGAGTAATGGGCCACGGATGCAATATTAAGCACCAGTAACAGCACAGCCGCCGCCGCTAGGCTGGCGATCTTCAGCCTGATCGTTCTATTCACCTGTGGTTGTTCCTGCTGCAATCTCGCCATAACCTTCTTGTACATTAAGCCATTGGGCTGTGGACGGGAAATGCCATCCAGGCTACCCATCACCTCATTTATCCACTGTTCTTTTTCAGTATTGTGTCCCATACTTATTCTTTTGACGTCCGTTTAGTCCTTTTCCTTCGGGAGGATGAAAATTTTGGATCCGGTTCTAAAAATAATGCAATTTGAACAATACTTCAGGCCAACGACCTGTCAAGACATAAGGTTTTCACAACATCTTTATTTCAAACGGTAGATTCCCAATCAATTGAATACCTTTAACAGGTCATTCTCAGATAGTAAAACAAGACGAACTAAAACCAACAGCGATGAATTGCACTTTCAAATACGGCAAAATAATAAAGATCATCATTTTTGCTGCAATGAGTCTTTCGGGCCTTTCTGCTAATGCCCAGAAAAAAGATGCGGCGCCTCCGAGCGTAAAGGCTGCATTTTTGAAAGAATATTCAGCTGCCTCTTATGTAAGATGGGTAAAGGAACAAGACAAATATGAAGCAAGTTTCACACTAGATGCTCATAGAATGTCGGCTACCTATAGTGCCGATGGCAGGAAAGAAGAAACAGAAACTACCATTCTGGTGAATCAACTGCCCGAAAAAGCCCGTAAAACGGCTACTTCAAAAGGACAAATAAAAGAAGCGGCATCCATTATCAAAGCGGACGGCACAATGTTATACGAGGCACAGGTAAATGGGGTTGACCTGCTTTTTGATAAAAATGGTACGCTGATAAAGGAGTCAAACTAAATATATAAGAGGCATATACAGTCGAAAATGAGTGCTGCCGGCGTAACTTGCATTGCCAAATAAAATTGGGCAAAAATGAGGCGCACGCTCTTAATTGTAACTTTACTTGCTTTACTAATACCTTGCTGGTCTTCAGCCCAGGTAACGATGCGGCTTAGGATATTGGATGAGTCCTCTAAAAAAGCTATCCCCTTTGCTCAGGCGACCACCGGCGGACAGTTGATCACCGTTTCAGATAGTTTGGGAATTGCCCTTATTACGCTCCCGGCAGGGACATATACAATTGCGCTGACCGCTACCAACTATGCAACCCAATCTGCAGTCTACACTTTTCCGGATACTACAACACATTTTGTATATCTGGAAGCTTCAACAAAAGATCTGGAAGAAGTAACCGTAGTTTCTTCAACCCGCAGTAATCAGTCCATTGAAAACAGCACCATGAAAGTAGAGGTGCTGGGCAAGGAGGAAGTAAGTGAGGAAGTGGCCATAAAACCAGCCAATATAGCTAGCCTTCTAGGCGATGTTAGTGGAGTACAGATACAGCAATCTTCGGCTGTTTCAGGCAATAGCAATGTACGTATACAAGGACTACAAGGCAGATACACTCAAATTCTCAGGGACGGGATGCCGCTTTACGATGGCTTTTCGGGCGGATTTGGCATACTCACCATTCCACCGCTGGACCTAAAACAAATAGAACTGATAAAGGGTTCTGCGTCAACACTATATGGCGGCGGTGCCATCGGTGGGCTGGTGAACCTTATCTCCAAACGCCCAACCTTTAATCAGGAAGCGGACATTATTGCCAATTACACTTCTCTGGGCGAGGTAGATGCTAATGCTTACATCGCAAAACGAAATCAAAAAGTCGGCTACACATTTTTTGCCGGGTATGCGAAACAGGTCGCGAAGGACGTGGATGGTGACGGGTTCAGTGATGTTCCCAATGCCCAGAGCGTATTGTTGCATCCTAAATTTTTCTATTACCCAAACGATAAAACAATTATTTCAGCCGGATATTCCGGCACGTTTGATAACCGTAAGGGTGGAGACATGAAGGTATTGAATGGCCAGTCCGACACCACCCACCAGTTTTTTGAAGAGAATATCAGCCAACGCCACACTGGTGAATTTTCCATTGAACATTTCTATGATAATGATACCCGCCTGGTTATCAAGGGCTCTGTCAGTTACTTTCAGAATAAAACGACCAACTTTGAATACGCCGCAGGAACCTTCAGCCCGAGCCAGCTAAGCTATTACAATGAGGCTTCATACAACAAAACGGTGGGCAAGGCCACCTATGTATGCGGTATCAATATACTGGGAGATGACTATCAGAATAATAGCCAGGATGCCTATATCAATGATTTTTCCAACTTTACTATTGGTGCATTCGGACAATATTCTTTACGTATTAAGGACAAGTCCACTTTTGAAACCGGGCTGAGGATAGACCACCACAACACGAAGGGATTTTTTGCACTGCCAAGGGTAGCTTACTTCCATCGGTTCAATGAAAAATTCGCGACGCGGCTTGGCTTTGGTATGGGCTATAAAACACCGAACCCTTTTGTGCAGCAGGATATTGAGTACAACCCGCTGCGCATTGTAACGCCTGATGACAACCTGAAATCGGAAATATCTTACGGATACAATGCGGAAATCAACTACAAAAAAGATTGGGACAATCACCATACGTTGTTTATCAACCACGCATTCTTTTATACACAGGTTAATAACCCTATCGTATTTATTCCTGACGTCTACTGGTATAACGTAAGACTTGCGAACTCAGGCAAACCACTATCGTCCCTGGGTTCTGATACTTATCTAAAGTTGACGATAAAGAAGTGGGAGTTATATAGTGGTTTTACCTACACGCTTGCACAATGGGATTACCCCGGTTCAAAAAGTTACGTTCCGCTTACACCACGGAGCCGGATAGCCATGGTACTGGTTAAGGAAATTGAGGAAAAATGGCGGTTTGGGCTGGAAGGATCATTGACGGGTACCCAATACCGTTACGATGGCACCACTACCCCAACCTACTTTTTTGCTGCAATCATGATCCTGCACAACCTGGGCAAGCATGTTTCACTGGTCCTGAATATTGAAAATGCCACCGATTACCGCATGAGCAAGGTAGAATCCATCTACACCGGCTCCATCACCATTCCCGAATTCAAACCCTTGTGGGCGCCCATTGACGGCAGGGTCGTGAATTTTTCGGTGAGATGGAAGTTGTGATTGCCTTCTTGACGGTGTCACGTAAAGTAGCGCAAAGGGAAAGCGCAAAGTAGCGCAAAGTTCTTTTACATAAGTTGGTTGGCCGGCGAGAGAGGGCGCAAAGCTAGTGAGGTGTTTTGGTAGGGACACTAGACTTATAAAAACCATTTGCTATGGATAAAAATGAATCATCAAAAAAAGAGGGCCGGATATTTAAAATAGCATTAGGAGTGTATGCACTTTTCTTCATTCTTATCGCATTTATTATAGCCATTACATTGTATAAAATAGCAGTCTGTTACAATTTGGGCTGGCTTGAAGGGGTCATGTTTATCAGCATGATTATTTATACTGTATTATATTGGTCGCTTTTTCTGGTTAAGTATTTGCTTTATATCGATAGAGTCTTTGTCAAAAAATAGTCTCATTACAAGGAATGTAACAGTTTGGTATAGGTGTCCCAAACCTTTGAGGTTTGGGACACCTATACCAAAAAAAACAAGCTCACCAGCTTTACGAACTCAAATATTCCAGCCACGAGTGCTTCGCAGTAAACAAACTTTGCGTAACTCTGCGCCACCCTTTGCGTTCTTTGCGTGAACCGTCAGCACCCCACAAAAAAACCAAAATGTCCCACACATCAAGTGTATGGGACATCTTCAATGAATTTAATGAGTGCTTGGAGTAGTTTATTCTTTTACCAGTTTCTTAGTGATCTTCTGGCTTCCTGAAGTCAATTCAACTATGTATAAACCAGATGCCATGTTTTTCAACGGGATGTTAACGGTACCGCTGGTTTGCAAACCGAGGTTCTTGTTGAAAACGCTGATCCCGCTGATATCGGTAACATTCAGGGTAACAACTTCAGCCTTTGCGTTGGTGAAAGCAATATTCACTTCGTCAGTTGCCGGGTTAGGCACCATATTTACGTCAAGTACTTTTGCAGCTGTTTGAGTGGCAGCGGATGGGTCCATCCTCAGTTCAAACCTGCTGTTACCCTGTGATTTTTTGTCTTCAGTTACTGCGAACTTATATTCTGTTCCCTGCTCCAGCATTACTTCGCTGTTCAGGAAATTGTCGTGCAGGTAAACCTTGCCACCTGCAGGTATTGCCAGATTTTCAGCCCTGATAATGAAATCCATGGCAAAGCTGCAGTTAACACCCAGCTTAATTGCTTTTTCTGCCTGGTATGGGCGGGCATCAATAGCCAGTGCCTGTCCTTCAGCTGAAATACTGTAGAAATTGAAATCAGGACCATTGCGCTTTGCAGCATCCATCTTGCGGTCTTCCTGCTCAGTAGCAGCGTCGTCGAACCTGATGTTCAGCATATCGAACATATGGTAGTTGGCATCGTATACATTCAAAGTAAGGTATTCAGTGTGTGCCTTCATCAGGCTGTAAGCGCTGGAAATAGTCTGGCCCTTGTTGTTTTCTGAGAAGTTAAGGATTGAGCTGTCGTTCATCGCCCTTACCTGGAAGGCATCGTTTGCCTGAATGTAGTAAGGAATAGCAACCGGGGTGCTGCCACCTGTAGAATAAGGAATAGACTGGAACTGACCGGCAACACCGAGGAATGGATTCCAGATGTAGAACGATGCACCAGTGATTTGATCGGCTTGTGCTGCATTGAACAGAATTGTGCCAATGTCAACTGGGGAAGCATATGGATTGCCTACCATGTTGTAGTCCTGATGCAATCCGGTAGAACCTTTTGACATAGTAACTACCTTATCGCCCTGGTTCAAAGCACCGGTCATTTTGATAACAGTTGATGAGATAACAGTATAAGGGCCAAAGCCTAATCCCTGTCCTTTTGAACCGCGGTAGTAAACACGAATACCTTCGAAAGACTGCAGCTTGTTGGTATCTCCGGCACCATATGCGCTGGTGAATGGGCTCCAACCCGGATCATAAGCCATAGATGAATTACCGCTGTAAGGGTTGTAGCGGTAAGAAGAAGGTGCA
>CANCOG010000318.1 GCA_947379685.1 Flavipsychrobacter stenotrophus
ACCAACTACACTGACGGTAAATGCTATACCTTATACTACATATACTACATCTGGCACTACTGTTACAGCGTCCGACGACGGAAGGCCTTCTGTTACATTGCCGTTTACATTTACATTTTATGGTACTGCCTATACTTCCTGCAGAATCAGCAGCAATGGTTTTATCAATTTCAGTGGAAACCCGGGTACAGCCTATACGCCTGTGGCCTTGCCTTCGTCAGGCGCGCCCCTGGCAATGATTGCCCTTTTCTGGCAGGATCTTAACCCATTGAGCGGCGGGACTATCACCTACACAACAATTGGCTCAACACCAAACCGCAAATTTATAGTTAGCTATAATAGTGTTGTTGCTAACAGTGGGGCCGGTACAAGTACAGGACAGATAATTTTATATGAGACCTCTAATATCATCGACCTTATGATTTCGGGTACCAATCTGGCCGCCACTAACAACGTCGTTACGGGTATCCAGAATGCTGCCGGGACAGCTATGCTTACACCGCCAGCAAAAAACTACACTACATTTAGCCTGAACGGTCCCGGAGAAGGCTGGCGTTTTGCAACACCATCTTATACTTATTCCTGGACACCATCTACTACGCTGAGCGGTACAACAATCAGCAACCCGGTTTCAACCGGGCTAACATCTACCCAGATCTATACTGTTACTACAATTGATGTAAACAGCAGTTGTGCAGCGGGAAATGTTTCTACAGCTACTGTCACAGTAAATCCATTACCGACAGCATATTCTATTACAGGCGGTGGCGCCTATTGTGCTGTTCCTGGTACAGGTGTTCATATCGGGCTTAGTAATTCTGAAACTGGTGTGAATTACCGTGCATACAAGGCTGGTAGTCCGGTAGGAAGCATTGTAGCGGGTGCTACTGGTTCTGCGCTTGACTTTGGTCTTTTTACAGATACAACAGGTGCATATACAGTGGTCGCTACAAATGCAACAACCGGCTGTGTAAAAAATATGACCGGCAGTTTTCATATTTCCATAAATGCTAACCCGACCGCATATACGCTTACAGGTGGCAACGGTTGTACTTCGACTGGTGTTACTATAGGGTTATCTAATTCCCAGACTGGTGTGACTTACCAGATATTTAATGGTGGCACTGGTGGTGCAACTCGTTCAGGATCTACAGGCAGCTCATTAACCTATGGTTCCATAACAGCTGCTGGTATATATACTATTATTGGTACTGGTACAGGCAGCTGTACTACTACCATGACCGGAAGCTCCGTGATCAATACTTCTCCAACTGCCTATAGCGTGACCGGTGGAACAGGAGGATGTTCAGGTGGCGGTATCGCAGTGGGACTGGCGAATTCACAATCGGGTGTTAGTTACCAGTTGTACCTGGGCGCGTCTACAAGTGGTTCTCCAGTTTCAGGAACGGCATCTGCCATTACCTTTGGTACGCAATCAACCCCGGGTACCTATACAGTTACAGGAACCGCATCTGGCTGTAGTACTGCAATGACTGGCAGCGCAACAGTAAATACGCCTTCTTCTGTATCACTCGGCGGCAACCCAAGTGTGTGTCAGCCAATTAGTTCAGCTACTATTTCTTATTCCAGCCCGGGAGGTTCACCAACAATTTATGCTATTAGTTGGGGATCTGCTGCTCTTACAGATGGATTTACAAATGTTGGCGCAGGTACACTTACAGGGGGGACAATTACATTAAGTATCCCTAATACAAGCGTTCATGGTGTTTACTCCGGTGATATTACTGTATCAAACGGAGTGTGCACCAGTACTACTTATCCTTTTACACTTACGGTCTACGCCTATCCAACAGCGTCAATTACATCAGCAGTTGCTCCTTGTATGGGTTATGGGACTAATATTGTTTTCACCGGAACCGATGCTGCCAATATTAACTATACAATTGACGGTGGTTCACCAGTAACCGCGACTTTAACCGGTGGCACCTATTCATTAAGCACTGGAGCGCTTACAGCGGCTCATACCTATGTATTGGTTAATGCACTTAACCCTGCTTGTACCACAACATTGGGCACATCAGCAACCGTTACTCCTAACCCAATGCAATGGACTGGTGCAACTTCCGCTGACTGGAATAATGCAGCTAACTGGTCTTGTGGCTTTGTGCCCGGTACTTCCGACGACGCAACAATTCCTTCAGGAACACCTAACGCTCCGGCAATTGCTGCATCTGCGTCTGGTTCAACCCGCAGCTTAACCATTGCTTCAGGAGTAAATGTGACCGTTGGTAACAGTGGAACGCTTACGGTAGCTGGTAACCTCACCAATAGTGGTCTGGTTTCTGGTTCTGGTATTCTTACCATGAATAGCGGCTCAGCACAGACGGTGAGTGGTTTCGGTGCTGTAAATAATTTTAATGTAAATAATGCTGCTGGTGTAACGGTAGCCACAGGGGCAAGGCTTACAGTTAAGAGCGTGCTTTCAGTTACCACAGGTTCACTTGCCACCAGCGATAGCGTTGTGTTATATTCAGATACAAATGGTAGTGCACGTGTAGCTACTTTGCCTTCAGGAACAAGTATTACGGGTAATGTCAAGGTGAACCAGTTTTTCACTGGCGGTCGTCGTGCTTATCGTTTCTGGGCACATCCATTCAGTAATTATATAGGATTGAGCCAGCTTGAAAATTATGTGGATGTTGCAGGCCCTGGTGGTTCTCTTAACGGATTTACTACAACTGGTTCCAACCAGCCTTCAGCATACCGTTACAATCCATATGTTGGTAATTCTACTTTGGCCGGAGATCCGGGTTGGAGACCATTTACCAGTGCCTACACCACAGAAGACACTAACCGACTTCATCAATACCAGGGTATACGCGTTTACTATAGGGGAGCGAAGGGTGAAGGTTTAGGTTTTGGCCCATATCTGGTCATATCTTCAACTACAGCAAGCCAATGGGGTGCGCTCAACCAGGGCAACCAAAACATTCCTTTGTCAAGGGGCGCAACTACGGCACAGGACTATAACATGGTGGGTAACCCTTATGCTTCACCGGTCGATATTGGTACAGTCATATTCAACGCTGCCAGCTCAGGTCGTGTACATGGTGGGTATTTCTATATATGGAATCCATTCGTGAATACCGCTGGTGCATTCCAGGCTGTTCCATATTCTACGGGTGGAGGTTCGCCGGTTGCGATACCATATTATATACAAGCTAACGACGCATTCCAGATTAGGGCAATGCATGACGGAGACCAACTGAATTTCACAGAGTCTAACAAGGGTGCTTCAATATCAAATATATACAGTCTGATGAAGTCTCGGCCGGATTTCGTTTCGTTGTACGTTTATGATGCGAACTATCATCCTTATGATATGTTGTACGTGAAGTTCGATGCCGATGCAACCAATGATGAAGATGCTAAATATGACGGTGGTAAGCCTTCTGGTAATGACTTCAACTTCTACAGCTTGTCGGCTGACAATCATAAGTTGATGGTAGATGCCCGCCCGTACAAAGCTGAAAGTATCATTCCTTTGGGCGTGCGCAGCAGTTATGCACAGGATTACATAATCAGGGCGGAGAATATTTCGGTTCCTGAGGGCGGAAAGGTCTATCTCCATGATAAGCTTCTGAAACAGTATATATTATTACAACAGGGTACAGAGTACCGGTTTTCGGTAACAAAGGAAGATGCATCACAAGGTGAAAACAGGTTTGAGTTAAGCATGGCTCCAGCTGAAGTAAAGGAAAGTCCGCTTTCAAAAGGACTTAATGTTGCTATGAGGCCTAATCCGGCAACCGATGAAGTCAACATCACCTTTACGCAGTCAAGGTCTGAAAACGTATCCATCAGGGTACTTGATCTTTCAGGTGCCTGTGTTTATAGTCAAGCACTCGGTAATCTTCAAAACAGTACTGTAAAGATCCCATTAAATAATATCGCATCTGGAATTTACATGGTCGAACTGACATCAGGCGATCAAAAGGTAGTTCAGCGTTTGGTGAAGGAATAACGCAGGTAGATGTTTTATGTTGAATAGTCAGGGTGCCGCAAATGTGGCACCCTGATTTTTTTGGGTGATCGGAGGCAGTTCCTTCCTGCCATTTTTTGGGCACCGGCAAGGCAAATTTTCCGAAAGGAGGTCCCAAATGATTGCTTGTTTTTCATGAGTTTTTGTGTTTGGTATTTGAATATGCGTTGGGGTTAAATGTTAATATTATTCAATGCTTTTATTGCCTTCAGATAAAAAAAGTATCATGTTTAATCGGCTATATTGCAATTGGTTAAAATGCTTTAAGGCGAGTCATTTACAGATATAGATATTTATTAAAATTGTGAAATAATAGTTTTAGCTAAAAGTTAGTAAATGCACAAGTGATTGGTTTTAAGTTATATACAAATATAATTGACGCTAATATTGTTAGGTGCAGGTTAAGTTTTAGTTAATGAAGCGTTATTGAATTATTAAAATCTTATTAATACTATACCTTCGAATGTTGAAACCCGGTCACAACCGTTTTTTGTACCATTAATTTGACTTTTTAAGACCTAAGCTCTTTAACCCAAATTCTAAAATTTATTTATGAAGAAGATCTATCTATTTACTCTCGCCTGTTGCCTGCTCTTTGCAACCTTTAGAAGTAATGCACAAAGTGCCGCATCTTATTGTTATTCGGCTGCGTCAGGAACCTATACGTCTGTTTCAGGGGGAACATCATTGTCATTGACGAGTGCAACCTCGACAGGGTTAAATGTTTCATCAGTATCCATAGGGTTTACATTTGTTTTTTGCGGTACGAGTTACACAACCTTGTCAGTTTGTTCTAACGGTTGGGTTTCGCTTGCGAACTCAACTTCGGTTGTTGGAGCCAATACTGCTGGAAACATTCCGTCCGCTGGCTTTTTGATGCCCTGTTGGGATGCCCTTCAGGGGCTTCCTGCCAATAGTGCTGCAGCCCGATATATAACCACTGGTAGTTCCCCCAACAGGGTGTTTACAGTAGAGTGGTTTCAATGGAATGGAAGTAACACCGCAGCAGCCAAAAAGGCAAGTTTCGAGGTGAAGTTATATGAGTCCACAAATGTCGTTCAGTTCTGTTACGGAACCAATACCAATTTCACCACAGGTAGTACCAGTTCAGTCGGTATTGCCAACAGTACATCTGATTATAAATGCATTTCCAGTTCAACTGACATCTCTTCTTCGCCTACTATTTCCACTTCAACCTTCGCAACAGCTAATTATTTTACGCCTGCGTCCAATTGGGTTGTTACATTTACCCCACCAGTTGGCGGGGTTACTGCAAGTGCAGCTCCCAACCCCGTTTGTGCCGGAACTAGTCTTACCATGTCGGGGGCTGCAAATAATGCCACAACTTATTCATGGGCTGGTCCTTCAGGTAGCGGGTATTCTTCTTCTTCGCTCAATCCATCAGCTTTTACAGCCGCTGTTGCCCATTCCGGGATATTTACATTGACTGCATCAAATTCATGTAATACTGTTACCGCAACATCAACTGTTGTGGTTGGTTCAACCCCGGCAGCAATTGGTGGTTCAACTAACTTGTGTACGGGAAATGGCTATTCTTTTACTGAAAGCGTTACAGGCGGAACTTGGAGTACCTCAGCCGGTACAATTGCATCAATCAGTTCTACTTCGGGTTCTCCAATTACCGTTAATGCGTTAACGGTTGGTTCTGCAACTATTTCTTATACAACACCAGGCTGTACTCCGGTTACAAAGGCAGTTTCTGTTGGTCTTCAGCCTGTAGCGATCTCAGGGACGTCCTCAGTTTGTGCTGGTTCAACGACAACACTTTCCGATACTTCGGGTGGAGGAACTGGTACATGGTCTAGTGTAACGACTTCGGTAGCAACTATTACTTCAGGTGGTGTGGTCACGGGAGTGAGTGCAGGAACCTCTGTAATTTCTTACCTCGTAGGTAGTTGTGCTGCAACAACAACCGCAAGCATTGGCCCGGCACCTGCTGCTATTAGCCCTTCAGGAACTGTAACAGTTTGTACTGGATCAACGATTTCAATGTCAGACGCTACAGCAGGAGGAACATGGAGCAGCAGTAATTCCAGTATTGCTACGGTCGATGCTTCGGGTGTAGTGACTGGGCTTGCAAACGGTGCAGTGACTATATCTTAT
>CANCOG010000319.1 GCA_947379685.1 Flavipsychrobacter stenotrophus
GCAATATTTGACATTTTTTCTTTAAGCCACCGACCCGGTATTCCTGATATGTTAATTGCGGCAACTGCGCTTCATTATGATATTGCCTTGTTAACGGAAAATAAAAAGGACTTTCAATTTGTTCCGGGACTTAAGCTAACATAGTGCCAGATACATCGGCCTCTGGTATCACTTGCGGGAATTTGAAGGTAGTGTATTATGGGGCAAGTACGTTCATGAATCTAAAGCGTAAATTTTGTTGCTAGTGTTTCGTCAGTAAACGGGCTCTATGATAAATGTGCAAAACAGATACCAAATCTTCATGTATGATCTCGTAGATGATTCTGTAGTTTCCTTCGATCAGTTCGCGAATAGACGGAATGCCAAATTCTGGAACAATTCTGCCTATGCGAGATTGTGTTTCTAAAATAGAAGTACGATCCCAAATTTTATCAATTACATTACTGGCATAAAACGGCGAGTCTAATGCTATATGTTCATAAATCATGTTGAGATCGTCTTCAGCGATGGAAGACCAAATTATTTGCGCCATGACAGCATTTTTTGTTTCATCTCGTCGTGGCTAATCGTCTTGCCCTCCGCTACCTGCTTTCTTGCTGTTTCGACCCGTTCAATAATAACGAGTTTTTCGAATAGTTCATCCAGTTCAAATTCCTGAGGCATATCTTTAATCGCGGAGGTCGCTATTTCCTTGGTCATAAAATTTAATTGGCGAGTTACTTTTAACCAAATTTACGAAATGTATTGTGAAATGTGAACGTCCAGTATCACATCACAACAAAAAAACCGACCCTGCAACTGCCAGGTCGGTTTTTTGAAAATTGTTTTATAAAGGCTTAGGCGAGAGCGGTAGCATCTTCAATAAGCACTGTTGCTTTATTGCGCAGTACTTCTACGAAACCTGAGGAGATCTCGTATATTTCTGTATTATGCTTGTCTACCAGCACCTTCATTTTACCCTTACCCAATGCAGCGATCATTGCAGCGTGGTTTTCCAGCACTTCAAATGAACCGTTTACTCCCGGCAATTGAATGCCATAAACGTTTCCGCTATATACTTTGTGTTCGGGTGTTAATATTTCTAACTGCATGTTGCTATTGATTAGCTGATTTGTTGATTAGCTGATTAGCTAATTGTGTTATTCAATAATTATTTAACCAATTTCATTTTCCGACAATCAGCTAATCAGCTAATTATCGTATCAGCTAATTAGTTTTTAGCTTGCTGCATCAGCTTCTTGCCCTTCTCAATTGCATCATCGATGCTACCTACCAGGTTGAAGGCTGCTTCAGGGTAATTGTCTACTTCACCGTCCATGATCATATTGAAACCGCGAATTGTTTCTTCGATCGGTACCAATACTCCCTTAAGACCTGTGAACGCTTCCGCAACGTGGAAGGGCTGTGACAGGAAGCGCTGTACCTTACGGGCACGTGCTACTGTCATCTTATCTTCTTCACTCAACTCATCCATACCCAGGATGGCGATGATATCCTGAAGTTCCTTGTAACGCTGTAAGATCAACTTAACACGGTTGGCAGTGTTGTAGTGAAGGTCACCAACGATAATAGGGGTAAGAATACGTGAAGTAGATTCCAATGGGTTTACCGCAGGGTAGATACCAAGGTCAGCGATCTTACGATCCAATACCGTAGTGGCATCGAGGTGGGCGAAGGTTGTTGCCGGCGCCGGATCGGTAAGGTCATCTGCAGGTACATATACCGCCTGTACAGAAGTAATAGAACCATTCTTTGTAGAAGTGATACGCTCCTGCATCAGACCCATTTCTGTAGCCAGTGTAGGCTGGTAACCTACCGCCGATGGCATACGGCCAAGGAGGGCCGATACTTCGGAACCTGCCTGGGTGAAACGGAAGATGTTATCAACGAAGAAAAGGATGTCCTTACCCTTGCCTGTACCATCTCCATCACGGAAATATTCGGCAATTGTAAGACCTGAAAGGGCCACACGGGCACGGGCACCAGGAGGTTCGTTCATCTGTCCGAACACGAAAGTCGCTTTACTGTCCTTCAGTTCTTCGAGGTCAACGGTGCTAAGATCCCAGCCGCCTTCTTCCATGCTGTGCATGAATTTCTTACCGTATTTTACAATGCCGGCTTCAATCATTTCACGCATCAGGTCATTACCTTCACGTGTACGCTCACCCACACCTGCAAACACTGAAAGACCAGAGTAAGCTTTTGCAATATTATTGATCAATTCCTGGATCAGTACGGTTTTACCCACACCAGCACCACCGAACAAACCGATCTTACCACCTTTTGCGTATGGTTCGATGAGGTCAATTACCTTGATACCTGTATATAAGATCTCAGAAGAAGTAGTCAGATTTTCAAACTTTGGTGGTTTGGCGTGAATCGGACGGCTGTTAGTCCTGTCTGGAGCAGGAAGACCGTCAATAGCATCACCGGTTACATTGAACAGGCGGCCATTGATCTGTTCGCCTGTTGGCATGGCTATCGCCTTGCCTGTGTCCCTTACTTCAGTTCCGCGCACAAGGCCTTCTGTACCATCCATGGCAACAGCGCGAACGCTGTCCTCACCCAGATGTTGTTGTACTTCCAGCACCAGTTTATCTCCGTTCTCACGGGTAAGTTCCAGTGCGTTAAAAATCTCCGGCAACTTGCTGTTACCGCCGAAATAAACGTCCACTACCGGACCGATTATTTGCTTGATTTTACCAACGTTTGGCATAAATAAAAGTATAAAAAAAAGTGAATCCTGTGAAATTTTGTGCAAAGGTAAGGGTGGATGGGTATAGAATCAAAAATTAAAGGTAAAAAATTCGGAAATGAGTGCATATCCTGTTGATTTATGGGGTATTACTGGCTTTTAGAGGTGATATTTATAGTATGGAACATCGAATTGTCGATTTGTATAGAGTCGTGATTATAGGTTTTCAGCTTGGCTACTACGAAAATTTGTGTTGATTTTGAGTGCTCCTGTCCTTCTTTGGCCCGTTTGGGCTTGCGGACAGGATGCAATATGTTTATCTTTTTCGTAGTTTTATATAAAAATGGAGTTATGTACTGGTATGTGAAGTTTTTTGTTTTTGCTGCGATCATGTTTTTTTTGCCGGGTTGCAATGATGCCAGGTATCCTATTGACCCAAAACCTTTAGTTAAGGTAGAAAGTCGGTTCCTGGGAAAGTGGATCGGCAAGGAGAAAGATGAGTATTATGTTGTTTCGCAAAAGGATGTGTACCACTACCAAATCTCCTATACCGAAAAAAAGAATAGTGATCCGACCGTTTTTCCCGCCTATATGTCAATGGTGGACAATGTGCTATTTTTGAATATGATGGATTACGACGAGAGCCAGGATACCATTAAAGGGTATGCGTTTCTGAAGGTTTTCAATGTCAACAAGACATTTGATAAGGTATCTGCTGCTGTGGTTGCAGATACGAATTTGAAGAACCAGAACAGCTCAGCTGAAGTTCGGGCATTCATTACTAAAAATCTGAAGAATTCAAAGTTTTTTGGAGATGTGCAGGTGCTGAGGAAGGTGAAGTAAGGGCTCATCCAAGATCGGTGCCATTTACAAACCCGGGTTTTATTGAATTAAGTGGTATATGCGCTGGAACAGAGTTAGAATATTGTGTAGTTTTCTTTTATTAACGGTGCTACTCACGGGTTGCTGTTTGTTCCCCTTTCCGCTCGATCCGAGCCCGAAAATTAAAATCGACTCTCAGTTGCTCGGCACCTGGAAGTGCAGTAAGGGAATGGATGATAAATTCCTCGTTATTAAACGGAAAGATGACTATAGTTACCTCGTTTCAAGCAGGAAACACCGGAAAGGCAAGGATACATTTTTTGATGCATTCCTTTCTGAAGTTACTGGTGCACAGTTTTTGAATCTCCATGTAGTAATGAGAGATAGCGCCGACTCCCTAACCGGGTACCAGTTGATCCGGCTCCTTCGTAGGAATGAAAGCGGTAAACGTATTACTGCAGAATTCTTTACCGATACAGTTGCAATGGGTAATGAATATAAAAGTTCAGCGGAAGTCAGAGCCATGGTGACCAGCCAACTCAATAACCCAAGATGTTATAATGGAACCTTTGAGATGAACAGGGTTGGAAAGGGCCTCAAATAATGTAAGTTGGGATTGAATTCGGGTCTTATTTGCCTTATTTCAAAGGAGCACTCCATCCATCGTAAGCACCATCGTGTTTTGTTATTTCCTTCTTTATTTCAAATGTGTACTTATTGAGGGTATCCATTTGCACATAATTATATTTTGAAAAAAGCAGGCAGAGTGCGTGAGTCCCCGATTTTACGGTTGGGGACTTTTGAATAGTGTAGCCTTTGCCGGTAGCAAAGTCAGAGAATGCTGTTCTGGCAGTATCTGATTTAAAACACGCTGCAAAAGTAATATTCCGCTGTTTGGTCAGGCTATCGCCTGATTGCAGCATAGTCGTCACTACTTTGTTATTTTCCATCCAGTTTTGGGTTTCCTCCGATGGGTACAGGAAGGTAAGGTAGTTTCTCCAGTAAGGATCTTGTTTAATGTTTATGACAAATTTGTAGTCTTTGTAAGTGCGGTTGTACAATCGGTAAATCGCATTCCTGATGCCAGTAGTGTCCTTTACATAGTAGTAATTCACCCGTTGGCAGTTGTGTGTATAAGTGCCTGCCAGTACTTTGGCGGTAAGCCCTGTCAGAAAATCGCCGGTTGCATCAAGCACTCTTTCGAGGGTTTCAATTTCGTCACTGGCTGGAATTCCATTTTTGTCGCAGTTGTGTGCCTGCGGGCCTGTTATCACCAGGAATGGATATCGTTTGTCCGGTGCGTTAGCCATTAACCCCATGTCTACCAGTATAGATGCAGGTTTTCCGTCTATTTTAGATAGATAGGAATCCCATTGTTCGGGTTGTGCACTCGCCGAAATGGAACAGTACAGGATTGTGATCATTATTACCGTAATAAACTGGTATGGGCTGCGGAACATTGCTGCAAACTTAGCAAAGAATTGGGCCGGAGCTGAGTAACATGTTGTTAAAACTGGTGTTTATGATCATATTATCGCCTGCCGGATCTTGTGTACTTTGCTTGTGGTGTATTGAAAAAGACACAGGTATTTTATAACTTCACGCTCAAAATTCAGAAAGAATGAAAAAACTGATCTGTCTGCTGATGGCATTTGTTATGCTCAGCGTTGGCTCTTTTGCACAAGATAAAGCTGCGGCGAAGCCTAAAAAGGGAGCTTCAAAAAAAGAAGCAAAGAAAGATGCTCCTGCAAGCGACAAAAAGGAAGGCGAAGCAAAGGGCGGCAAAATGAAGAAGGATGGCACCCCAGATATGCGTCATAAGGAAAACAAGACGGCTAAGGACGCAAAGCCAGCAGGGCCACTTAAAAAGGACGGAACGCCTGATATGCGCCACAAAGCAAACAAGGAAGCAGCCAAGAAGAAATAGTCTAAATTTCAATTTTGTTATGGGTGGGTTTTATCGTTTAGCTAAAACCTGCTTTGCTGTGTCTTGAATAGTTGTTTATCTTTACGGCAGGACGACCCGCTCTTCATTACAATCTTAACCATGTTCAACTAATTTTATGTATTCAAAATTAAAATTGCCGGTTCTCTTTATTTTTAGTACTATTTTCATGTCTTGCGGTGGCCCCAGGAATGCCGCAGAGTGGGTTACGGTAAATTCCGGGGCAGGGGGATTTAGTATTTCTATGCCTTCGAAGCCGGTTGAAACGCAGAAAACTGAAGTTACCGCATTTGGCAAGCAGGTGGTACATTTTGTGACCTGGAAACCTAAAACATTCTCTATCGATAAGTTCAAGTTGTTTGAAGTTAGTTATACGGATTGCCCGCCAAGGTTTACGGCAGATTCCGTTATGACAGATGTCATGCTGGATAGCAGTATTAGAATGCGCAGGCGCGATTTTACAGAAAAAGAAGCATCTCCGGCGCAAACTATTGACTTGAACGGCTACCCTGGCAAGGCATTTATGTTTGAGGTTCCTAATGACAATAATGTAGTTATCGTAAAGCAATGTATTGCCAATAATCGCAGGTATGACCTGGTTGTAATTGCAAGAAGGGATCAGGGAACAAATCCCGAGAT
>CANCOG010000320.1 GCA_947379685.1 Flavipsychrobacter stenotrophus
GGTATGATGAGGTACCACAGGTTGAATGCACAAATAGATAATTTGTTATACAAGTTTACCGAATGCGTAATTATTTCATATAATTTACCGAGGCCTCCATTTTGTATAAAGGGGATTAAAATAACCAATTCCAATGCCACCGCTGATAATATTGCCACAACTATGGTCTTAATATTCTTAAAGCTGTATAAAAGGACGATCCCGATTACTGGCACAAATTCTATGGCCTGTTGTTTAGTGTTGAGGGCCAATAGAAACAAAAGAGAAGCAGCGACTGGATAGAAAAGCCCTGTAACAATAGCCAGGAATGCAAGGTTGGTGTACATGCTGTCCATTTGCCCCCAAACCATTGAGTTGAACACATAGGCGATATTTAGCAGGAGGTATAAATACGGAATCTTAAATGACAGCAGTTTTTGCCGGAATCCACAAAGCACGAGCAATGGCAAAAAATCAAAAAAGACAAACAATATCTTTATGTTATTGATATTGTTTATGATATTGGCTTCGGTTCCTTGTAGCCAGTCGAAAATAGCCAACCCATAAAGGTATACCGGGAGATAGTTGATTCCATTACTATAGACATTGGCAATGCCGTGCCGGTGAATAGCCAGCGCCCATTCCCGCCAAAAGCCCATGTCATAGTCCATATAGGCCCTTGGTAGAATAAAAATATATAAAGCGAATAGCAGTAATATTTCTATGCGGGCCTTTCTAAGACTATTTTCCATTTACTTTTTTGGTTTGGTTTCCGGCTTTGCAACAGGTTGCTGCCCAATACCGAGCATAGCCTGTGCAGCCTGGAGGCCTGCCCTCGTTTGCTGATGGTTTGGATTGAGTTTCAGCACCATTGTCCATGCCTGTATCGCCTCAGCTGGTTGCTTGTTGGAGAAATACGCTCCGCCCAGGTTATACCACAGCTCCACATTTGTTGAGTCAATTGCTATTCCCTCCTTGAATTCGTTGATGGCTTCCGGGTATTTCCCAATTTTACCATACTTGGTCCAGCCATTACGCATGTGGTAGTCGCCTAGCAGGTAGTACAGGTTTTTTAAGGTAGGGTAGTTGGGGTAATTTTTCCGAACGCTGTCCAGACAAATTTTTGCACTGTCCAGTACACCCAGTTTATAATAGGCAATGCCCTGATTTAGGAACCCGGCAACAAAACCAGGGTGCGATTCAATAGCGTTACCCAGCAATTTAATTGCTTTATGCAGGTATGCATTCTTAACCTGCTCATTGGACGCCGTGTCTGACATGGAGATATAGGAAGCTGCTACGTTGCCGTTTACCAACACACTGTTGGGTACTACGTTTATGTCTTGCATAAACAGCGCCTGGTCATTTTTCCAGTCAAGATTCCTTTTTATGGTTTTGAATCCGCAAAGTACGATCATAAGTACAACAACTCCCGCCAGTGCATATTGCCTCGATGCTGTTTCATTAGCTTTCCAGAGGAATTTATACAATATTATGGCCACTACAATTGCAAAACCAACTGAAGAATGGAAAATAAGGCGTTCGCCCATTGTCGCACCTATATTGAACACCAGGTTATTAACGAGCAACAAATGGAACATGTAGAATGCAAATGCAAACGCGAGCACCTTGTAGGTTTTGCGCATAAATACGAAAAATGCAGTTGCCCCTATAATGGACAGATGTACAATAATGGATAGCCAAACCTGCCAGTCACCAAAATTCTTATAGGGGATACTATTGTAGGAATAGTCGGCTGATAGTGGATGAGGGAAAATAAGCAGTTTCAGATAATTAAGCGTAGTAGCTATTTCAGTGGCTATTTTTTGAGCATGGGTAGCATACGTATAAGGGTTGTTCAAAACTTCTTTTTCCGAAGCTTCGTTGGTGGAACCGAACGAATGGATGAATTCACTAAGTGTCTGGTCTGAGCCTCCCATAGCCACTTTCGCGCGAATGACGAAGTAAACACCGACTACCAGCAGATAGGGTAGCATGGCCTTAATACTTCTAGCGACAGAATATTCCTTAAACAGGTAGAATAAAAGCGGGATAAGTACTACAAGTGTTATTGCATATTCTTTTGAAAGGAATGCCATTAGGAAACAAAGCATGGCGCCCGCAAGTAGTCCTATCTTTCGTTGTTCCTCGTACCGGAAGGCCAGTATCATGGTAAGGCACATGAATAACAGGGACATGATCTCGTCACGGCTTTTAACGTTCGCAACCACCTCAGTATGAATGGGATGGATGGTAAATATTATAGTGGCAAGTAAGGCAATTATGGGGTCGTTCTTAAAAACAATGTACCTGAGGAAATAAAGCAGCACAACAACGGCCGCCATATACCAAAGTACATTAAAAAAATGTCTTACGTGCATATCTTGTACCAGTTTCTTCTCGGCTGGTCCGCGAATACCATAAGATAGGCTTTGGCTGAGAAAGCTGTCCATTTTCTCCTCGGGTATTGCACCAAAAAATTGTTGTTCAATGGCAAAAGTGGCAATAGAAAGTGGCCTGTACCTGCCACCGGAAAGCTGGTTGACTGTATTGAGTTGTTTGTAATAGCTTGCGTATGCGTCCTTGCTGAAAATGCTACCCAGGCCGGCAAAGCCTTCCATAACGTATTCGTTTTTCACAATAACAATACCGTCGTCATGTGCATATTCGTTTACGTAAGTGTTAATGTAAAATATGAAGGCAAGAAGGGCCACGATTACAGCCTGCACTTTAAAATCATAAAGTGACAATGATTTTGGCGCAGCAGGAACTTCCGGTTGCTTCATTATTGTTGGTTCATCTACCTGCTTAATTTCCTGACCAGGGGTATTTTTCTTTTGTTTTGCCATGATTATACAGTGATACCCAAAAGTAACTATTTGTAACGTTTTTTTAATCTGATTCGTGGGTCGCTAGCTGATAGACACTTCCCTGCGCCCAGTAAATTCTTCCACTACGTTTATAAGCTCATTTGTAGCTGTTTCCAGGTTTTCGTTAATGACTATACGGTCAAACCTGGGCGCAAATGTTAATTCAAGTTTCGCTTTAGAAATACGTTCTTCGAGGCTATGTTCGTTTTCGGAGCCTCGTTGTAACAATCTTTGGCGAAGTACGTCAATTGACGGTGCCTCAATAAAAATAGATCTGGAGATATTATGATATTTGTCACTGATGGCCAATGCACCCTGCACATCAATATCTACCAGGGGCGATTTTTGTTTATCCCAAATACGCTGTAGTTCCGATTTTAGAGTCCCATAGTATTTTCCGGTATATACCATTTCCCATTCTATAAACGCATCTTCCTCAATGAGTTTCTTAAACTCTTCTTCTGTATAGAAATAGTAGTCTTTACCATGTTGTTCTCCTACTCGTGGTTGCCGCGTACATGCCGAAATAGAGAATTCCAGCTGTGGGCAATTAGCCAGCAGCCTTTTTACAAGGGTTGTTTTACCTGATCCGGAGGGAGCAGTTATAATAATTATTTTACCTGTTGACAATTGAAGCTGAATTTCATGCGAATAAAGCGATTTTTTCTGACTTTTTTTGATTGTTCAGCTAAATTCTGCTAGGGCTGCTTGGCAATAGACAATTTTTTGCGAGAAAATTGCATTGCAGATTCATTCATCGTCTTATACGGGAAACGGTGGTACCTGAAATATACTTTATACAAAAGGGCTGTCAAAATCCTCAAGCCTCATAAATGAAAGATCGCGGGCGGAAATTATTGGTTCGTTAATTCCCCAGTCAAGCCCGATGCTGTTGTATAGTATGCCCGTATCCTGCGGTTTGCTGTACTCCGACGAAACAAGGTAATAAGTGATGGTATTGTCTGCTAATGTTAGAAATCCATGGGCAAAACCTTCAGGTATAAAATATGCTTTGTGGTTATCAGCAGATAGTTCGCGGGCTACATGCTGACCATACGTGGTTGAGTTTTTACGCAGGTCCACAATAACATCGAGTATGGCTCCTTGCGGGCAAAAGACAACCTTGCTATGCTGGTGTGGCGGCAGCTGAAAATGCATACCCCTGATCACATTTTTATGAGAAACCGAAAAGTAACTTTCCCGCAAACTGAAGTCAATACCTGCTTTTTTTAGGTCGGTATCGTGAAACGTTTTGGTAAAGGAGCCACGGTTATCAGTAGAAAAAGGTAGCGTTATCAGGCATGCCACAGCTAATGGAAGCGCTTCTATATGCATCGAACTTTGTTTTTGAAATTATGCTCCAAAGTACAATTTTATCTGCGCCATACATTTGTCATGTGCGTTGCGGGTCTTGTCGGCGTACCAGTCAGCAGTCCACTGTATCGCAGTTCTTGCATCCAGTATTGGTTTCCAGCCTAAGTCGCGTTCTGCCTTTGTACTATCAAGTAAGAGTAGTTTTGCTTCGTGAGGCGCGCCTTCCTCAGCAAAAGATTTGTAACTACCATGTCCGTAGCTTTCAATAAAGACCCGGGTCAGTTCTTCAACGGTAAGCATGTCATCGGGGTTAGGCCCCAGATTGTAGGCTGTACTGTATTTTGCATTATCTTCTGTCATGCGTGCAGCGAGTAAAAGATAGGCGCCCAACGGTTCCAGCACATGTTGCCATGGACGAATGGAATGCGGGTTGCGTAAACCAACTGTTTCGCCAAAAGAAATAGATCTTACAATATCTGGCACAATTCGGTCGTCAGAATTATCTCCTCCACCTATTACGTTTCCAGCCCGTGCAGAAGCGATCGTTTTTTCGTGGTTGGAGTAGTCTTTCGGGTTAAAAAATGACCGGCGGTAAGAATCGATCACTATTTCCGCTGCTGCTTTGCTGGCCGAATAGGGGTCGTACCCGCCTAGTTTGTCGTCTTCTAAGAACGGAAGGCCTCTTTCGGGATTGTCATATACTTTATCGGTGGTGATCATCACACCCACGCAGCCAGGCACCAGTGTCCGCATTGCATCCAGCACATTGGCTGTTCCCTGTGCATTTACAAGGAATGTATAGCCAGGTTTGTCATAACCCCTCCTCACTAATGCCTGGGCGGCAAAATGAAAAATGAAATGTGGTTCATACCTCACAATTTCGCTTTGCAGTTTTTGAGCATCGCACAGGTCAGCAATTACCGAGGAATAGCAAAGGTCATCCCCGTCAATTTCATTATAGAGATCGTATTTTTTTTCAGGAGCGAGCGAATAGCCCTTTACCTGCGCGCCTAGCCAGTTCAATATCTGTAACATCCACGCGCCCTTGAAGCCGGTGTGCCCTGTCAGGAAAACGCGTTTGCCGCTAAATACGGAACGTAAATAAGCTTCATTTACCACTTTTTCCATAAAGGTTCAGTTTGCCAGAGGTTTTCTAATTCTTCTTTGTCGCGAAGCGTATCCATACATTTCCAGAAGGCAGGGTGTTTGTATGCTCCAATCTGGCCGTCTTTAGCAAGGTCATCCATAGGCTGGCGTTCCCACATTATGTCATCTGCATCATCGTGCAAATAATCAGCTATTTCGGGTTCAATAATGAAGAAGCCACCATTTATCCATGTTCCTGAATCGGCTGGTTTTTCTTCAAAACTATCTACCGTGCCATCATCCTGCATTTTTATCACCCCGAACCGGCTGGTTGCCTGTATTGCGGTCATGGTGCATATTTTGCCACTTTCTTCATGGAATTTAAGCACCTCGTCCAGGTCAACGTCTGATACGCCATCGCCATAGGTGAGCATAAAAGTTTCATTACCAATATAGGGGAGCACACGCTTGAGCCGTCCGGCAGTCATAGTGTCCAATCCTGTATCTATCAGTGATATTTTGAATGGTTCGGCCAGGTTTCTGTGCACTTCCAGAGAATTATTGGAAAGGTCAACAGTAATATCTGCGTTATGTAAAAAATAATTAGCAAAGTATTCCTTTATCATCCAGCCCTTGTAACCCAGGCAAATGATGAATTCAGTGTGGCCATAGGCGGCATATATTTTCATAATGTGCCATAAAATAGGCTTGCCACCTATTTCTATCATGGGCTTTGGCCTCAGGGAAGATTCTTCGGATATACGGGTACCTCTGCCGCCTGCAAAAATAACTACCTTCATGGGAACAAATATATACAATGGTTC